>CAZUPX010001176.1:0-8292 GCA_964622155.1 uncultured Planctomycetaceae bacterium
CGATTCAGAGGACGAAGAAGATGAGGAACGTCTTGCGAATATCGAAGAACTACTCACCGCTGCGCGGCAGTTCGATGAGAAGCACCCCATCGACGGCGCGCTGGAGGCATTTTTGGAAGAGGCCTGCCTGGTCAACGAAACCGACGCCTGGGATGCCGACAACGACCGAGCCACGCTGATGACGTTGCACGCCGCCAAAGGACTCGAGTTTCCGGTTGTATTCATCGTCGCACTGGAAGACGGCCTGTTACCGCACGAGCGAAGTCGCAACGTCGAAGATATGCTGGAGGAGGAGCGGCGGTTGCTGTTCGTCGGTATTACGCGAGCACAGCAGGAACTGCAATTGAGCCGAGCCGCGCACCGCGAATTCCGCGGTCAACGACGGCAGAGCGTGCCCAGTCAGTTCTTATTGGAATTGCCGCGCGGGGAAATGAACGTGCTCGAGCCGACCTGGACGGCCCCACCCGACTGGGAAGCCGCCGAGCACCACGAAGAAGATAGTTGGGAGCCGGAGGCGACCGTCGACGAAACGCCGGCCGGCGTGCCATCAACGATCGAACCCGCCGCCGCCGGGCCACTTGTTACCGCCGCTGAACTTCACAACACATCCACGACTGAAGCCCCGCGCACACCGCCCGAGGCATTTCACCAGGGCATGATCGTGCGGCACCCGGAATACGGACTGGGCAAGGTCGTGGCCTTGAGCGGAAGCGGAGAGAAACGCACCGCGACGGTCGCCTTTGCTTCGCCGGCCGGCCAGAAGAAATTTCGACTGGCCCACAGCACGCTAGCTCCGGCAAAAAGCGGTTGAAACGCACGAATGAAATCGACTTTTCCCAAAGTCGCGCAGTTCAAGAATGTCGACCAACTGCGCGAGAGACTGAGGTCGCTCGATCTCGACCTGCCGGTCGACGACCGAATCTTGACCCGCGAGCAAGGCTCGCCGTTGGCAGAGTCTCTCTTGATCGGTGACTTTCGAGTTGGCAATCGTTGGTGCATTCATCCAATGGAGGGTTGGGACGCTCATCGCGACGGTTCACCTTCGGAGCACACGCTCAGACGGTGGCGCCACTTTGGGCTCAGCGGCGCCAAACTCATCTGGGGGGGCGAAGCGGCTGCCGTCGTGCCCGAAGGGAGAGCGAACCCGAATCAAACACTGGCAACTCCGGAAAACCGCGCAGGTCTTACCGCGCTATTCGACGCGGTAACGCGGTCGCATGCCGAACGCTTCGGCGATACTTCTGATTTGTGGGTCGGCTTGCAGTTAACGCACTCGGGCCGCTTCTGTCGGCCGAATTCCGAAAAGCTCGAACCGCGTTTGGCGTACCATCATCCGCTTTTGGACGCCAAGTTCGGCGTTGACCAACACGATTCATCACTGGTGATGACCGACGGTGAGATTGAGCGCTTAATCGATGCTTACCTCGTCGCCGCGGGATTGGCTCGAGACGTTGGTTTTCATTTTGTCGACATCAAGGCCTGTCACGGCTATTTGCTGCATGAGTTCCTGAGCGCCCGGGCACGGCCCGGCAAGTATGGCGGTGATCTCGCTGGGCGATCGCGCGTGCTGACGACGATCGTCGAGCGCGTCCGCAGCGAGTATCCGGAGCTGGCTGTCGGTGTGCGGCTCAGTGTGTTCGACACGGTTCCGTATCAGACCAGTCGCGACGTTGGGCAGCCTTTGCCATTCGCAGACTACGTTCCTTACGATTTCGGCTTTGGTGTCGATCCGCGCGATCCGTTGGCGGTCGATTTGAGTGAGCCTGTGAAGCTCATCGGGCGGCTGAAGGTGTTGGGCGTGGTGGCTGTGAACATCTCGGCTGGCAGCCCGTACTATTGCCCGCACATTCAGCGGCCCGCAATATTTCCGCCGAGCGACGGTTATCAGCCGCCTGAGGATCCGCTGGTGGGAGTATGGCGCCAGATCGATGCGGCTCGGCGCTGCAAGGCCGCCGTCGGCGACCTGGTCATGGTCGGCACCGGATATTCGTACCTGCAAGATTACTTGCCGCACGTGGCACAGGCGGTGGTTCGTGAAGGTTGGATCGACGCTGTGGGCCTGGGACGGATGGTGTTGTCTTACCCCGAGCTGCCCGCCGACACACTTCAACTGGGGCGATTGGACCGCAAGCGTGTGTGCCGCACGTTCAGCGATTGCACAACCGGCCCTCGCAACGGCTACCTCTCCGGCTGTTTCCCGCTCGACCCCTATTACAAGTCCTTACCCGAGGCCGAAGCGATCCGGCAGCTCAAACATGCTCTGGGTGCGGAAGATGAGGCGTAATTCGCCATGTCAGGTTGAAGGCGCCGTTCCCACGCCAAAGCAACCACGATCTGCACTCGGGAACGCTCCGATGGACCGACCTTTCCGCGCGCCCCCGCGCAGACTAGAATTGCTGCGTAACACATGACAGAGGCGCAGACGGTTCTTACCGCGTCGGACCGATTGCGGGATTTGGTCGGGCGCCTGGAAGCTCAGCATGGCTTCGCCGCGGTGATCGAAAGTATGCAGGCGGGTCACGCCTGCACGCTGGGCGGAGTCTGGGGCTCAAGCTGCGCGCTGGTGGCGGCTTCGCTAGCCGTACACGCATCCGCTCCGTTGGTGGCCGTCTGGCCACACATCGATGACCTCGACGACTTCTGCGACGAGCTGAAGCTGTTCACTTCGATTAAACCCGTGCGGTTTCCCGCTCGGGAGCGTGAACAGCGCGAAAAGCTCATCTACGACGAAATCTACGGCGAGCGACTTCGCCTTCTGAAAACACTCGGAGGGCAGGAACCGCCGCGGCTGATTGTTACCAGCATCCAGAGCTTGCTCCAGCCGGTCCCCAGCCAGTCAACGCTGGCCGAGTCTACTCGTCGCATCCGCCGTGGGGACGCGCTCGACATTCAAAGTGTACTCACCTGGCTGGCGACCAGCGGCTTTCAAAACACTAGCGCCGTCGAGCTGCCCGGCGAGTTTTCGCCGCGCGGCGGCATTCTCGACATTTTTGCACCCGATTGGGACGATCCGGTGCGCATCGAGCTGTTCGGCGACGAGGTGGAGTCGATTCGCCGGTTTGAGGTCGCCACGCAGCGCAGCCTGGCTTCGCTCGATGAAATCGACATCACGGTGCTGGCCGATACGCAAACCGATCGCGAGCATTTAGCCGGCTACCTGCCCGAGGGTAGTTGGTTCTATCTGGTGGAGCCGGCGGACATCGAAGAAGAAGGCCGCCGCTACCTGGAACGGCTCGAACGGCCGCAAGACGTGCACAGCGTCTCAAGCACGATGCGCCAAATCACGCGGTTCCCCTCGGCAACGGCGTCGGGAGTGCCGGCCGGTTCCATGGAGACAACCTGTCACCTGGGCATCGAATCGGTCGAGCGCTTCAGTGGCGACATTGCCAAAGTCCGCGACGAGCTGGACGCCGCGATGGGGGCGACGAACAGAACGGCACCAACGCGCTCCGACGAGACGATGGCGGCACACGACGTGTTCATTATTTCCCAGACTGAAGCCGAGTCCCAGAGACTGCAAGAGATCTTTTCCACGACGCGTCTGGCGGCCGCCGGTCGGCTGCACTACGCGTTGGGCAGGCTCAAGTCCGGATTCCGCATCGTGCCGGAGCGCGTCGCGCTGGTCAGCGGCAGCGAGCTGTTTCATCGCTCCGACCTGAACCGCCCGACGCGACGCCGACTCGGGCGCATTATCGACAGCTTTCTCGAGCTGCGCGAGGGAGACTACGTCGTCCACCTGTCGCATGGGATCGGCCGGTATCGCGGGCTGCAATTGCTCGAAACCACGGCCGGCCAGACCGAAGAGCACCTGATCCTTGAGTTCCACGGCGACACGAAGATTTACGTTCCCGCGTCGAAGATCGAGTTGGTTCAAAAATACGTTGGCGGCAACAAAAAGACCCGTCCGGTGCTGGCGCGCGTTGGAGGACGGATGTGGAGCCGGCAGAAGGAAGCCGCGCGGCTGGCTGTCACCGACCTGGCCTCCGACATGCTGACGTTGCAGGCCGCACGGGCCGCACGGCCGGGAATCAAGTTCCCCAGCGACACGGCCTGGCAACGCGAGTTCGACGCCTCGTTCCCTTATCTCGAAACGCCGGATCAATTGACGTCGATTGCGGCCATCAAGGCCGACATGCAGCAACAACGACCCATGGACCGCTTGCTGTGTGGCGATGTCGGATTCGGAAAGACCGAGCTGGCCATGCGCGCGGCGTTCAAGGTGGTCGACGCCGGACATCAAGTTGCCGTGCTGGTGCCCACCACGATCCTGGCCGAGCAGCACCAGCGGACGTTTCGCGCTCGCATGGCCGAGTTTCCCATCTCGATTGCCTCGCTATCGCGGTTCTGCACGGCCAAGGAAACGCGCCAAATCATCGACGGCCTGGCCAATGGGTCGCTGGACATCGTGATCGGCACGCATCGCCTGGCGCAACACGACGTCACGTTTCACAATTTGGGGCTGGTGGTCATCGACGAGGAACAGCGTTTTGGCGTCGAAGTCAAGGAGCGGCTCAAGGCGCTGCGGCAGACCGTTGACGTGTTGACGATGACGGCCACCCCCATTCCCCGGACGCTGCACCTGTCGTTGTTGGGCGTGCGCGACATCTCGAACCTGGAAACACCGCCCGATGATCGCCTGGCAATCGAGACGCGCGTGACCCGCTTCGCGCCGGAGCTGATTCGCCATGCGGTCATGCGCGAGCTGAATCGAGGTGGACAGATTTTCTTTGTGCACAATCGCGTGCAAGACATCGAAAAGGTGGCCCACAAGCTGGCCGAAATCGTGCCCGAGGCCCGCATCGAGATCGGCCACGGCCAGATGGCCGAAGGAGACTTGGAAAGGGTGATGCTCGACTTTGTCGATCATCGCTTCGACCTGTTGTTGGCCACCACGATCGTCGAGAGCGGGCTGGATATTCCCAACGCCAACACGATCTTCATCGATGAGGCCGATCGCTACGGCCTGGCAGACCTGCATCAATTGCGCGGACGCGTCGGACGCTACAAGCATCGCGCGTATTGCTACCTGCTGGTCGATCCGCACAAGCACCTGTCGGCCACCGCTGCACGCCGCCTGCGGGCGATCGAGGAGTTCAGCCAGATGGGCTCGGGCTTCGCCATTGCCATGCGTGACCTGGAGCTGCGCGGCGCGGGCAACATCCTGGGCACGCAACAAAGCGGCCATATCGCCACGGTCGGCTACGAGCTGTACTGCGAGTTGCTGAAGCAAGCGATTCGCACGCTCAAACACATTCCGCCTAAGGTCTCGCTTGACGTGACCATCGACCTGCCGCGCGAAGCGTACATTCCCAAAACCTATGTGCCCGACATGCGGCTGAAGATCGACCTGTATCGTCGCATCGCCCGAATCGCCGGTATCGACGAGTGGAACGACCTGGCCTCGGAGTTGGTCGATCGGTTTGGTCCGCGGCCGGGTGAGGTTGAGCGGATGCTCGAGCTGGCGCGGTTGCGAATCTGGGCGCATCACTGGGGAATCGCGACCGTACATCTTGAGGAAGGCTTCGTGGTTTTTGACTACACCGATCGGCACCGGATCGAGCAATTGGCGGCAAAGAGTCGCGGCAGGCTAAGGATCGTCGACGACAGCAGCGCCTATCTGCCGCTTGCCAAGGGAGTTACGGAAGGTGAGAAGCTGGTCGAGATCGTCCAATCCCTGTTGCGGCCAGAGTGAAGCCTTCCTATAATTCCCGCCGCACCGAGCCAGAATTTCGGCTCCGAGGCGCAGTCATTTCGTCGGGGTTCTCCCAAGTTACTGGTGCTGGCGGCGGACAATTGATTGTCCGGCGCGGCCGAATAGGCAGAGAGTGGCGCAGACCTGTTTCCGATTTCTGATTGCCGCGCTATTGGCAGTCACCGTTGAGTTGCTAAGGCTCACGGTGGCGGGCTATTGGCCGGCAGTTGCCTCTGAGGCGGTGGTCCGCGCGCAGCAATCGAATCTGGTTCCGCAAGGCCTCGATCCGAACACGGGCGGCTATGGGCGAAACCCAACCGTGCCGAACAATTACGGTCCGATGGGTCCAACCAGCCCGACGGCGCCAACCCGTCCAACGTCGTGGCCCGGTGGAGCGCAGGACCCAGCCCGTCCCGTGACTCCGCCCCCCGGAGTACTTCAAAACCCTCCACCAGGCGCCACGACAGGCCCACCGCCGACAACCGTTCCCAAGAAGTCGCCAGCGGATCCCCCTTACGATCCGGCATCGATCTTAGCCCGCGTCGGTGCTGAGGTCGTGCAGGCCAATGAAATCCTGCCCACAATGCACCAGACTCTCGCGGCATTTCTGGAAAAGAATCCGGGCGTCTTCGCGCAAGCAAGCGAGGAGGAGAAGTCCGAAGCGTTGGCTAAATGGCAGCGCGACATCATGCAACGTTCGCTCGACGACTTCATCAAGATCAAGCTCCTGCTCTCGGAAGTCCGCAGCAAGGTCCCGGCCGAGGCCCTGAGCAAGAACGAGGAGAGGATCCGCAAGGATTTCAACGACAATCATGTTAAACAGATGCTGGAGAACTACAAAGTTGCCAGCGTCATTGACTTGGAGAACAAGCTGCGCGAGCAGGGCAGTTCGCTCGAGGCCCAGCGCCGCGTCTACGCAGAGAAATACCTGGCCATCGGTTGGCTGCGCCAGCAGATCAAGGACGAGCCGGAGCCGAACCACGAACAAATGCTGACTTATTACAAGGAGCATCTGGCCGACTGGGAGACGCCGGCGCGGGCCCAGTGGGAACAGATAACCTTGAAGTACGACAAGTTCGAATCGAAGGAAGCGGCCGTTCGGGCGTTGGCGAAGCTGGGCAACGACATGTTCGTGCGCGGTGTGCCGTTTGCCGTGGTGGCCAAAGCCCATTCGCAAGACTCGGCCGCCGACGAAGGGGGCCGGTATGACTGGACGACCAAGGACAGCCTGAAATCCGAGAAGCTCAACCAGGCTATCTTCAGTTCAAACCTGCCCGAGAGCGCGTTGAGCCAAATCATCGAAGACGATGACGCGGTGCACATTGTGCGGATCATCAAGCGTGAAGACTTGCGCCGCGCGCCGTTCAACGAGTGTCAGCCCGAAATCAAGAAACGCCTTTCGACCGGCAATCAGGAAAAGGCCATGATGGCGTATATCGAGAAGCTGCGGGAACACACGCCCGTTTGGAGCCGCTTCACAGACGGGGCCAATACGATGGCCGCGCCCCCACAAACCGCACCACGCCGGTAGCGTCTGGCACCGGGCGCCAACTCCCCTGTCTTGCCATCTCTCGGGCCCCTCGCGCCGAGCAAAGACTCGCAAAATCGTCTTTGGCGCGGCGCGTCTGGGCGAGCTCGCCCACGCCCGACAATTGTGTGCCATCACGCCGGCCGCTAAACTGAATGTTTGGGCAGCCGCGACAAACGGGCTCATGGATACTCTGAGCGAGGACAGCGTGGCGACATCTATTGAGCGGGAAAGGAACGCCTCGATGGACGAGGTAGCCAAACTACGGATCGGCGATCAGCAAATTGACTTGCCCGTTGTGGTCGGCACCGAGAACGAACGAGCGGTCGACATCTCGAAGTTGCGGGCCCAAACCGGCTACATCACGCTGGACGAAGGCTACGGCAACACCGGCTCGACCACCAGCGCCATCACGTTCCTCGACGGCGACAAAGGCGTGCTGCGATATCGCGGTTATCCGGTCGAAGTGCTCGCGCAGCGCTGCGACTTCGTTGAGACCAGCTATTTGCTCATCTACGGCGAGCTGCCGACCGCCGAGCAGCTCAACAAGTTTCGCACGTCGCTTCGCCGGCACACAATGATCCACGAGGACATGCGGTCGTTCTACAACGGCTTTCCGCGCGATGCCCATCCGATGGCGATTTGCAGCTCGGTGGTAGGGGCGCTATCTACGTTCTACCAAGACTCGCTCAATCCGCGCGACCCACGACAGGTCGAGATTTCGACGCATCGACTGATGGCTAAGCTGCCGACGATCGCCGCGTACGCCTACAAGAAGTCGATCGGCCAGCCGTTCATCTATCCGCAGAACGATTTGGAGTACTGCGAGAACTTTTTGCGAATGATGTTCTCCGTGCCAAGCGAACCCTACGCGATCGATCCGGACTTCGTCGAGGCGTTGAACCTGCTGTTGATCGTGCATGCCGACCACGAACAGAATTGCAGCACGTCGACGGTGCGAATGGTCGGTTCGAGCGATGCCAACCTGTTTGCCTCGATTTCCGCCGGCATCTGCGCCCTGTGGGGCCCGTTGCACGGCGGCGCCAACGAAGCCTGCGTTAACATGATCGAG
>CAZUPX010001177.1:0-6330 GCA_964622155.1 uncultured Planctomycetaceae bacterium
ACCTGCGTTTACAGCGATCACTGGGAAGCTTACTGGGCCAACGCCGCCTAAACGCCGGAATCCACTCGCGCACCCGCTGCTGCCGAGGCTTCGCACGCGCACTGGTGTCCCGCCGTGGTCGGTGCTATCGTTGCGACATTCGCCACCACGGGCATGAGGCATTCGCCTGAGCGCGCGCACGATGTCCAATGACGACTGCCAACCCGCGATCGCGCCGGCGACTTACTCGCTCGCCCAGTTGGTTGGCTACTTTCTCAGACTCGGCGCCCTGGGATTTGGCGGGCCGGTGGCGCTGGTCGGCTACATGCACCGCGACCTCGTAGAAGCTCGGCGGTGGATCAGCGAGTCGGACTATAAGGAAGGGTTGGCTCTGGCCCAGTTGGCTCCGGGTCCGTTGGCCGCGCAGTTGGCGATCTACTTGGGCTACGTGCATTACGGTGTCTGGGGGGCTACTCTCGCCGGAATTGCCTTTGTCCTGCCCTCGTTTCTGATGGTTGTGGCCTTGGGGTGGGCCTACACGCACTACGGCGGGCTCGACTGGATGCAGGCTGTGTTCTATGGCGTCGGCGGGGCCGTAATCGGCATTATCGCCGTTAGCGCTTATCGGCTCACACGCAAGACTGTGGGTCGCGACTGGCTGCGGTGGGTTGTGCTGCTGGCCAGCGCCGTTTGTACGGTCATCACTGAAACCGAGTATGTCGCACTATTTCTGATTGCGGGACTGGTCGTGTGGTTTGTCCGCAGCCCTCCAAAACTCGGTCGCACGACTGTGCCATGCGCCAGTATCTGGCCTCTGGCGGTGGCCAGCGGTTGGGAAATGGGTGGCGACGGACGAACGCTCGCCGAGATGGCTGTGTTCTTTACCAAAGCCGGGGCCTTCGTGTTTGGTAGCGGTCTGGCGATCGTACCGTTTCTCTATAGCGGTGTGGTTCACGAATACGGTTGGCTCAACGAGCGGCAGTTTCTTGATGCCGTGGCCGTGGCGATGTCCACCCCCGGCCCGGTCGTGATCACGGTGGGCTTTATCGGGTATTTGAAAGCGGGCCTGGCCGGAGCGACGGTGGCCGCCGTCGCCACGTTTCTACCGTGCTACCTGTTCACAGTCCTGCCGGCCCCGTACTTCAAGAAATACGGTCGCCGGCCGGGCATCGTGTCGTTCGTTGACGGCGTGACAGCCGCGGCAATCGGCGCCATTTGTGGTGCCGTGCTCGTGCTCGGTCGCCGCACTCTGCTAGACGGTGCTGGGCAGGCGGAGCTTCCGAAGCTGGCGATCCTCGTAGTAACGGTCGCTCTGCTGTCGAGCAAGAAAAAGATCCCCGAGCCCCTGATCGTGCTCGGGGCGGCGCTGGTCGGGCTGGCGATTTTTCCGTACGCGGGGCGGTAGAGACGTGGGAAATGGCGTCTGGCCGCGCTAAATCAACTCGCGAATCGGCTCGCCTTCAGACAGAATGTCGACTGGGCGGCCGGTGAAGTCGTTGATCGTCGAGCGATAGTCGATGCCTAGATGTCGATAGATCGTGGCCAACAAGTCCTTGGGCGAAAGGGGCCGCTCGACCGGATACTCGGCTTTCGAGGTCGTGGCGCCGATAACCTGGCCCATACGAAGTCCGCCCCCAGAGATCATGGCCGACTGGGCAGCCGGCCAGTGATCGCGCCCCAGCACGCCCTGTGGGCTCGCCAGCCGAGGAGTGCGGCCGAACTCGCCCACGGCCACCACCATGACCTTGCGGTCCAGGCCGCGCTGGTAGATGTCTTCGATTAGCGCCGAAAGTCCCTGGTCCATGAATGGGCCTCGCCACCGCATCGCACCCTCGAGGTGCCAGCCGGTCGCCGGATTGGCGTGATCGTCCCAACTGAAATAGATCGGATTGGTCGGAACCGGCGAAAGCGCGTCGATCGTGATTACGCTGGCGCCAGCCTCGGCCAGCCGGCGGGCCAACAAGCAGCTCTGACCCCACAAGTGCCGGCCATAGCGGTCGCGCGTGGTCGACTTCTCGCGTTCCAGAGCAAACGCTTCTGCGACTGCGGTGCTCGTCAGCAGTTGAAACGCCTGCTGGCGAAACGAACCGGTGGCTTCCACCGCACCGTGCAGGTCGTAACCGCGGCGATAGCGATCGAGCTGAGTGACCAGGTGCCGTCGATCGTCGAGCCGCGTACCGTTGATCCCAGCATCAAGAGCCAGGTTGGGCGGCCTGAAGTTGGCCACCGAAGGGTCGCCGGTGGTAAAGCCCGCGTGCGTCATGCCCAGGTACGTCGGCTGCACCATGAACGGAACACGAGGCACGCCGACATAGGCTGGCAATCCGCTGACGTGCGGGCCACGTAGCTTGCTGGCGATCATGCCAAAGTCGGGGTGGTCGCTCTTGGCCGTGGAGGTCGGGTCTTCCTTGGGCGGCGTCTTGCCGGTCAATAGCTCGATCGAGCCGTCGTTATGCGACGACATCTGATGGTGCAGCGAGCGAACCAGCGACATCCGGTGGCCCAGCTTCGCTTGCAGCGGAAACACCTCGCAAATGTCGAGCCCTGGCATGGTCGTGCGGATGGGTCGCAACGGACCACGATACTCGCTGGGTGCGTCGGGCTTGCAGTCGTACGTTTCAAGCTGGCTGGGCCCGCCCCACATCCAGAACAGGATCACCGTCGTATCGGGATGCGATTGGCCGGCGGAGGCCCGAGCTTCGAGCAGGTCGGCCAGGGCCAAGCCACCCAAGCCAAGCGTGCCGACGCGCAAAAACTCGCGTCGTCGCATCGGTCCGGCACAGCCGTATGGAGACATCGTGGTAACCTCGGGCCGAGTGCTGGTCCTCGTCGTGGACCCCACCAATGTACCAAGTTTTATGCGAGAGTCGTAGCCCCCACGCCAGGCTTTAGCTGGGGTCTGCGATCCAGGCCGACTTGCCAAGAGGCAGGAGATGGCCGGCCTCACAGGGGCCAGCTACCTACGAGCGGACTTGGTTGCCTACTGTTGAATCTCGGGATCGCGCTGGCCAGCCAGCCGCCGCCAGACGGGATAAACGGCAATCCCCGAACCGAGCACCGCTAGCACGATGGGCCAATATTCGAGCTTAGCCGCCAACACGAATAGCCACCCTACCGCGGCGACCAGGCTGGGCAATGGGTACAACCACATGCGAAATGGCATTGCGACATCTGGGCGCGTCGTGCGCAGCAGATGCAGGCCGACGATCTGGCCCAGGAATTGGATGAAGATGCGAACGATCACGGCGGCTTCGATGACATCGCCGAGCGGAAAAAAACAGAACACGGCGGTCAGCGCGCCCAGCGTCAAAATCGCCACCCTTGGATACCGGCCGGTGGGGTGCAGGACGCCGAAAACGCGAAAGAAATCCCCATTACGGGCCGCGGCATAAAGAATTCGCGAGTAGCCCAGCGTCATCACGAACGTCGACGCCACGGTCGTCCACAAGATCAAGGCGGTAAAGCCGACGGCCACGCGGCGGCCATAGAGAGTCTCCATGAACAGCGCCGCGACGTTCTTGCTCTTCATGGCTTCCTGCCAGGGCACGACGGCAATGATTGCCAGGTTCATGGTCAGATACAGCGCGGCGACGACGATGACCGAGAGGATCACTGCCCGCGGGATCGTCGATTCGGGCTTGATCACCTCGTCGCCCAGATGGCAGACGTTGTAATAGCCAAAGTAGTCGTAGACGGCGATGAGCATCGCGCCTCCCAAGCCGCTGATGAAGGCCTGGTCGAGGCGGAAGGCGTCGCTGGGGAACTCGATCAGCGAGGCGTCGAAATGGATCAACCCCGCAATGATAACGGTCGAAAGCGTTACGAGAGTTCCGGCGCATAGCAGCACGGCCAGCCACGCAAGCGAGCGGATGTGGCGACATAGCACCATGGCGACAACCAGGGCGGCCACGGCAGCGCAAACGCTCAGGCCGCGCGCTTCGCCACCGATCACCAATGTGTCTTTCAACTGCGGCAGGGCGTATGCCAGGTAGTCACTGCCGCCGATGTAGCCGGAGGCCAATTCCAATGTGCCGCTAATGAGAAACTGCCAGATGAACAAAAACGCGATCAGGCGGCCGCCGGGGTATCGGCCGTAGATCTCGCGCAGGAAATGGTAGGTGCCGCCGCTGCCGGGCAGTGCCGCCCCCAGCTCGCTCCATACCAGGCCATCGCACAACACCAAAATGGCGCCCGCAATCCAACCGACCAACGCCTGCGGCCCGCCCATGGCGGCGATAAACAACGGGATCGTGATGAATGGCCCAACGCCCACCATGTTGGCGATGTTCAGGGCCGTGGCCTGAGTCAGCCCGATGCCGCGGGCAAGGGCGTGTCGGTCGGCGGCTGGTAGTGGTGAACCCATCGGATGTTAAGTTGCAAGAAGCGGTTGCAATACCAAATTGCAACCCCCCTCCGTGAGGCCGGACCTGGTTTCTTCGCAAACGACCAGGTCCTTTCGTTTTTTGAAGATACCCAGCATGGCGAGTGGGCGTTGAGTTTTCCAGCCGCAGGCTCGTAGGGCGGCGGCGATGTTGGCGTAGGCTTCTAGGCGTAGAAGGGAGATGATCGCATTGTGCAGTGCGGCCAGGTTTTGCGGCGCTTGGCCCGTTCTTATTTTTACGCAATCGGGATCGGCTTCAGGTCGGCAATCCGCGCGCGTGGAATCGCGACGCGGCGGATTACCTTTCCGCGGTCGTCGGATCGATCATTGTTCTGACTTCGGAAACGCGGTCGGCAGGGAATCCGCCTTGCCTTGCGTGCACTTCGATGAGCTGCTTGCTGGGCGCGCTGTAGACGTAATAAATCTTGTCGTCGGTCACGCAGAATGACAACCAAGGTCCCTTGTCGCCAGCTACCCGGTGCGCCAGAGTCGTGACGACAGCTACGGGCTCAGGATAAAGTCCAGGTCCTGGGCAAACTCAATGGCGCTGAGGTCGGTGATCTTGTCCTTGTTGAGTCCATCGAGCTGGGCGAAGAACCAGTCTTGGCCCTCTGAGCCAGTCAGCGTGTCGCGAGCGTCGTCGTCGAAGACGGTCACCAAAGGCCCTTCCACCTGCAGGAAGTAATTGTCGTTCAGGCGGGGACCGGCGCCAGTGCCCCCGATGTTGGCGGTGCGAGTCACGTAGTCTCGACTCGACGTCCACTCGTCGAGAATCGCACAGAGGGCCGCGGCGTTGGCATCGAAGGCCGTCAGGCCGGCAACCAGGATGTCGTCGCCTGGGTTGCCCACGATCCGATCGGCGCCTCGGCCGCCGATCAACAGATCCCGTCCCGTTCCGCCGACGATCAGGTCGTCGCCATCATCGCCCAGCAGGACATCGTCGCCGGCAGCCCCTTTGAGGCGGTCGTTGCCGGCGTCGCCGTACAGCCAGGCCGATAACGAAATGCTGCCAGCCACCTGGATATCGTCGTCCCCGGTTTTGCCGAAAACGACAATCCGGCCAGTAGGCGCGAAGGTGCCCAGCGAGATGGCGTTCATGTGCACTTCCATGACGCCGCTATTTCCGACCGGCTGGATGACGATCTGATCGTTTCCCGGCGTTCCGCGAACGAAAAGCGCGGTCAGTCCGGTATTACAGGAGTCCGGCTGGAGCGAGGCGCCTGTACCTGGGTTGACCGTAATCGTCACTGTGGCCAAGCCCGAGATCCCGCCCAGACTGTCCACCGCCTGGTAGGTGAACGTGTCCGTACCGCTGAAGTTGGCCGCCGGCGCGTAATTGAACGTGCCGTTGGGGTTGAGGGTAAAGGCGGCCGCGTGGTCCGGACCTGTCACCAGGTGGGCCATCAATGGCCCGTTGTCCTCACCCGGCGCTCCGCCGTGCAAGTCGCTGTCGTTGGCCAACACGCTCGTACCCACCAGCGTCCCGTCCTGATCCACGCTGTAAGCATCGTCGGCCGCCAACGGCGCGTCGTTGACACTCTCGACCGTGAGCATCACCGTGGCGGGAGCACTCGTGCGATTCGCCGGGTTTCCCGCCGTGCCGTCATCGGTGACCGTAAACGTGAAGCTGTCGGGGCCGTTGTAGTCGAGGTCCGGCGTGTAAGTGACCTCGCCGGTAGCCGGATTGAACCCCGACAACATACCGTGGCTCGGGCCTGTGGCGATTGAATAGGTCAAGGTTTGCGCGACTTCCGGGTCGCCATCCTCGCCGGTCAGGGTAATCGCGAGCAACGTGTCTTCGTCGGTCACTTCCACCTGCGAATTTGCCGCCGGCGCATCGTTGACAGCGGCAACCGCGAGCGTGACGGTGGCCGGAGCACTCGTGAGGTTCGCGGGATCTCCCGCCGTGCCGTCATCGGTGACCGTAAACGTGAAGCTGTCGGGGCCGTTGTAGTCGACGGCCGCCGTGT
>CAZUPX010001178.1:0-3420 GCA_964622155.1 uncultured Planctomycetaceae bacterium
CCAGCTCCTCGTGGCTGATGCGCGCGAGCACCGTCGGATTGGCAATCTTATAGCCGTTCAGGTGCAAGATCGGCAGAACGGCTCCATCGCGGGCTGGGTTCAAGAATTTGTTTGAGTGCCACGAAGTGGCCAGCGCCCCGGTTTCGGCTTCGCCGTCACCAATCACGCAGGCAACAACAAGGTCTGGATTGTCGAATGCGGCGCCGTAGGCGTGCGAGAGCGAGTATCCAAGCTCGCCCCCCTCGTGAATCGATCCGGGATTCTCCGGCGCAACGTGGCTGGGTATGCCACCGGGAAACGAGAACTGCTTGAACAGCCGCCTCATTCCCTCCTCGTCCTGGCTGACCTGGGAATAGACTTCGCTGTACGTGCCTTCCAGGTAAGCATTGGCGACCGCTGCCGGGCCGCCGTGTCCCGGCCCGATGATGTAGATCATGTCGAGGTCATACTTCTTGATGACCCGATTCAGGTGCACATAAATAAAGTTGAGCCCGGGCGTCGTGCCCCAGTGGCCCAACAGGCGCAGCTTGATATGCTCTTTCGCCAGCGGCAATTTCAGGAGCGGATTGGCGGACAAGTAGATCTGTCCAACCGACAGGTAGTTGGCGGCCCGCCACCAGGCGTCGATCAGCCGCAACTCGTCCGACGCCAAGGGCCCCGCTGCACTCTCGCGCGGCGCGTCATCAGCCGGCTTGTCTTTCCTGGCCGCCCGGCTCATGGGATAAAGCTCCTGCGATGCTTGCCGTGTGGGTCTATCTACAACTCCCGTTCGCAGTTTGACAAGGCAAGCATTTCGAAGGTCTTCTCAGGCCACAGACATGCGACGCCGACGGCGCATGCGACTGCCGCGGTCGTTGCCAGCGAGAAACCGCAACATCGCGCCGCGCCGGCCCAGCTTCCCTGATCGCCCGGCGTCGCTTCTGGCAACGTCAATTCGGCCAGCGTCACTTGGGAATGGCCGCCGTCTGGATATTTCGCGGCTTGATGCTCGAGTAGAAGCCGAACATCATTTCGTCCCACGTCTGCTCGCCCCAAGTCACCTGTTGTGACGGATCGGGGTTGGCGAGATTGTTCGCCGAGTTGTCGAAGTGGGCCGTGCAGATCATGCGGCTCCCCTTTGGCACGTGCTTGGGTTCCTTCAACATGTACCACAGTTGCCAATTGAAGTCGTATTGCGGCACGTCCAGCAACACCTCGCGCTTTCCGTCCGGGGTTTCGAGTTCATACTTGAATGCCTTGCCGCGCAGGTGCATATGGGGATTCATGCCCAACAGCAGCGTGTCCTTGAGAAACAGCTTGCGAGCGACGACCTTATGATCCTCTTGGTTCGGTGGGATTCGCAGGTCGAGCTCTCCACAGCTTCCACCCAGGACCTGGTGCGTGACCTCGCTGGCCTTGGCATACACGAAGCCCACGTAGCTGCGGTCCTGCTGTTCGATGCCGTTGGGAGTATAGTGCAGTTGAAAAATGAGCTTCGATCCGGCGGGGGCGCGAATGGCCATCCCCTTGTCGAATCGTCGCGGCGTCATGCCCGGAGCGTACGCCATCTGCGGCGCGCCAAACCGATCGCCGCCCGGCTCTTGAATAAAGACAATGACATGGTGCACCACGGCTGGATTACCACACTTGACCTCGGCCTGGCTGATCCACTTCTCTTCGGTGAATCCAGGGTCGACGACGTAGTTTTGGTAGTTCACCACCCCTTCGGCCGGAACCGTGTACGGCTCGTCGCCCATGTAGAAAACCTGGTCGGGCGTTGAAATGCCCCATCCTTGCGCGTACGTGGCCGGCGGCGGCAATTCGGCGCGGTTCCCCTCGGGACAGCCGTTCTCGACCCAGCGATCGATCAATTTGAGCTCGTCGCCCGATAGCGACGGGTTGTTCTTGAAGTCGCCGTGCTCGGGCGCCGCCATCCAAGGGGGCATCCGCCGCTCGTGGACCACCTCTTTGATCATTTCGGCCCAGCCGACCACCTCGTCATAGCTGGTCAAAGCGAACGGGGCAATTTGACCCTGGTGATGGCATTCGACGCATTTATTCTGCAACAGCCGTGCAATCTGATTCGAATAGGTGACCTCGCCCTTCGGTGCCGGCCGATGCACTCGACCGATCAAGCAGCCCACGGCGTCCACCGTCGGCTCGCCGACTGGCTTTCCGGCGAGCAGTTCTTCAAGAGCCGTCACCAGGTCTGCGCGAGTGGCTTTGGGCTTCTGATAGCCAATGCCGTACTGATCGTCGATTCGCCCGCAATAGCGCACCACGCGGCCGGCGTCGAGCACGAACACTTCCGGTGTCCGCGCAGCGCGAAATTGATCGGCGATTTTGTTGGCAGGATCTTTGAGAATGGGGAAGGGAATGTGATGCAACTGAGCATGCGCTGCAACTTCGGTAATCGAGTCCTGTTGATTCGAGTTAATGCCCACGAATGCCACGCCCTTGGGCTCCCATGTTGTCGCCAGGGCCGCCAGGCGCGGCGCATATAGATTTGCCAGCGGACACTCGGTGCCGAGGAACGCAACGACAAGAACTTTTGAATCCTTCCAATCGGCCAGTGCGCGGTTACGGCCGCGATAGTCCTGGAGACTAAACTCGTCGATCTTTCTGCCCACGCGCGGTCCTTCCGCTTTCGCCGACGAATCCGCGAGCACCGGCAAAGGCAACACGCCCAGCGCGATCCCAACCAACATCAATTTGACAACGGCAGAACGACGGGAAACGGACATTGCCAAGCCTCCGATACGGGTGATGATCGATGCGCACCAGGCAAGCGGAGAAACACGTGACCCATAACACGATGACCCGCGGACTCCTCCGAGACGTTAGTGCATAACAATTTAACGACCCTGCACGAGCCATTGCAAGCCTAAGGCCAGCCACTCGTGTAGAAGTTACACGCTTAGCAGCCTGTTGATCTATCGACAGGCTGCTACATCACACGGATGTGATGACAAAATAGCGACGTAAGTCGTTATTTTGCGAGGCGTGCGGGGCTATGCTCCGCACTTGGCGAGGTTGAAAAATGCATGGACGGCATTTTTCAACGGGCTGCTAGACCAGGCCCAGACCAACGGCCTAGTCGACTCGGCCGACCAGATTATCGTCCGCAACAACACGACGAGTCTTGCAAACCAGCTCAAGTTCCTGGTGGTCGGCCCCGGTGGGCCGTTTGCACCCGAGTCGTCGGCAGGCGGCGACGGCGGTGGTGACAAGATGGACGACGGTGTGGACGAGAAGCTTCTGGACTTGCTCGTGTCCGCGGCTGATTCGGGCGTATTGCCAAGACATCTCGGGGTCGAAGCGCGTTTCACAAACGCCAAAGGCGTGCAACATGTTAGCCCAGGGCAACGCCCTGTGGTTCGAATGTCGGAAGGCACAAGGTAGCCCTGTAAGGGCGACACATCTCGAGTGGCGGTGTCGCCC
>CAZUPX010001179.1:0-4274 GCA_964622155.1 uncultured Planctomycetaceae bacterium
GTCCGATGTGAGCACGAAGCTGTACCAGTTGATGACCGGATACACGGTTACCGCCGCGCGAAATCGCGTAGTGTGCCCGATCATCCAACAGGTCAACACGCCGCCACCGCTTCCGCCGGTCACAAACAGGTTGTCCTTGTCGATGTAACCTTTCTCAAGCACCGCGTCGACGCCTGAGTTGAGATCATAAAAATCGTCGCCGGGATAGGCGTGGTGAATCAGGTTGCCGAACTCGGCGCCATAGCTCGTGCTGCCACGCGGGTTGCAATAGAAGACGACGTAGCCCGCCGCGGCCATCAGTTGCTTTTCAATATCAAATCGGTCGCCGTAGTTGGCAAACGGGCCGCCGTGAATTTCCAGGATCAAGGGATACTTCTTGGCCGGGTCGAATTCGGGGGGCTTGATGATCCAACCCTGAAGCTTGCGATCGTCCTTCGACGAGCGATACCAAATCTCTTCGACCTGCCCCAACTTGCGATCGGCCAACAAATCGTCGTTGACGGCTGTGATCACTTTGGGCTGCGATTCTTGCGAACTGCCGGTTGCCACGTCGCCAGGCGCGTCGGGGCGCGAGCGCGTAAAGGCGATCGTGCCATCCTTGGCAATCGTAAACGTGGCGCCGCGACCGTAGGCGCTGGTCGTGCTGCCGAGATCGCGGGCAATCTGCTTGAACTTGCCATCCAGCGCCGTGAAGTACAGACCCGTATTGCCTTCGTGATCGGACGTGAAGTAAAGGCCGCTGGAGTCGGGCGCCCAACGTGGGTGTTCGACGTCGGCATCCAACTCAGCCGACGCGAGCCGAGAGCCGGTGCCGTCGCGATTCATGATATAAAGCTGGCGGATCTGATAGCCTTGCGCCCTGTCGTCGAATCCCACATACGCAATTTGCTTGCCGTCGGGCGAAACTTGCGGACCGCTGTCTGGTCCCTTGCGGCTGGTCAGTGCTTTTGCAGGGCCGCCATTGATGGGGAACTCATACACCTCAGTGTCGAGCGGATCGAGCTCATAGTTGTCGTGTCGATTGGCCGACAGGACCAACGATTTTGAGTCGGGCGTCCACACGGCCTCGCTGGTGTGGAAGGCGATCTCGCCGTGATGAAACGCTCCGCTGGAGATTTGCCGCGGGGTGCCCCCATCGGTCGGCAGCACGAACAAGTGCGTGTAGCCCGGCTTGAGATAGCCGGACGCGTTGAACCGATAGACGAGCTTATCGATAACCTTGGCCGGCTCGGCCCATTTGGCGCCCGCGGGCGCTTTGGGCATCTTGATGATCTGCGGACCCTCGTCGCCGACGTGAGCCGTGAACGAAATCCACTTGCCGTCAGGCGACCAGGCGATGCCCGATGGGGCTGTGGTCAGGTTTGACAACTTGGCCGTCTCGCCGGTGTCCATCCAGCGGCGATAGATTTGCGTCGTGCCGTCACGGTCTGAGATGTACGCCAAATGTTTGCCGTCGGCACTCCAGCGGGGCGAAGCGTCCTTGTAGTTGCCGGTCGTCAGCGGGCGATTGTCGGTGCCGTCGCGATTGACGATCCACAAGTTCGACGAGCGGCGATCGCTCATCACGTCGTTGAACTGCCGCACGTACACGATCCGCCGGCCGTCGGGCGCAATTTGCGGATCGGTCGCCAGCTCAAGGTCAAAGATGTCGGACACATTGAGCTGCTTCGCCGTCGAGTTGGACGGCCCATCGGGTTTTGCTTCGTTGTCGGCGGCTTGCAGAATGAGCGTGCCCAACGCAAACGCCAGACAACCAGTAATCGAGATCATCAATCGCGTACGCATGGCGAGGCCTCCTGGCGAAGAAAGTGCGGCGGCTTCGAGCGTACCCTGCCACATGCCCAAAGGCAACAATTGGCGCGACGTCTCAAGGAAGACCCGCCTGGCCTGCGAGAAAACGGGGCACGGCCGAGTCACATGCCGGCGTCGAGCTGCATACGGGCAATCAAGTCGCGGAAACGCGGGTCGGATCGCACTGGATCCCAGGCGTGGCTCGAACGGATCCAGCATAGGTCGCGGTGCCGTTCGGCGTAGGCCCTTTCGAGATGGTCGAACGCGCTGTCGATTTCACCGAGCGCCATGTGAATGCCGGCCAGTGAGATGGGGGAGGCAGCCCATTGCGCGCTGCGGCGATTCAGGTTCTCGAGCAAACCGCGGGCTTTGGCAGCCGCTCCGGTCTGGACGTAGGCGGCGGCCAACGTCATGTCGACCCACCAGAGGTCTTCTTGGGACGAAGCGACAGCCTGCTCCGACGCTTCGATCGCTTCTTGGAGCTGTCCCTTCATCAAGTACGCCATTGCCAGCGCCGAGCGGAGCAGGACGTTGCTCCCATCCAGAAGGATGGCCTGCAAACTTTGTCCCAGAGCTGCGTCAAAATCGCGCAGGCAGAGCAGGCAGATGATCAGACTGAAGTTCGACCACGGCGAGAGCGGGTCCAAGTCCCGCGACTTCCGCAAAATGGCCAGCGCCTCGTCGATTCGCCCCACGATCGTCAGGAACTGTCCGTAGGGGCCGAGCACGTAGGTTGATTCCGGGTCGAGCTCGACGGCGCGGCGGAACTCCGCGTCGGCGCCGGCCCAGTCCCAATCGATCGTCATTCGGAAGAAGCCCAGAGTACTGTGGGCTTCGGCCAAGGACTCGTCCAAATCCACCGCCTTTTGAGCGGCGGCGGCAGCCGCCAGCCGAGTCTCCTCGTCTCGTTGCCCGAAATACGCGTAAAGGTTCACCAGGATCGTGGCGATGCCGGTGTACGGCAACGCGTAGTTGGGATCCAGTTCGATAGCGTTTTGAAAACACGTCAGGGCGTCCCGCTGATGGTGGCCCGTGGCGTTATTCATCACGAACCGGCCCTTAAGGAACCAGTTGTACGCTTCGAGATTGTCGGTGTGCCGCCGGACGGCCGGCTGCGCCGGTTTACCGATCAACTTGCCGCGGGTGGCCGTGGCGATAGCCGTGGAGATCTCATCCTGGATGGCGAAGACATCCTCGATGCTTCGGTCGAATTTCTCCGACCACAGATGGTATCCATCGGCCACATTGACGAGCTGCGCCGTGACGCGCAACCGGTCGCCGGATCGTCGAACGCTGCCTTCCAACACATGTCGAACACCCAACTTCTCACCGATCGTGCGGACATCCTGCGTGGTGCCCTTGAATTGAAACGCCGAAGTCCGCGAGACGACGCGCAGTCCCTCGACGTGCGACAATGCATTGATCAGCTCGTCGGTCAGCCCGTCACTAAAATATTCGTCGTCCTCGTTTCGGCTCCGGTTCGTAAACGGGAGCACGGCGATCGAAGGCGGGCCCGGTGGCCGGGCGGTCGAGTCCTGCGCCTGCAGGGTCTGGATCGGCACTGTAGCGAAGCTACCGGAGTCCATGTCGCGCAGCAGTCGGCGCAAATCGGTCATCAGTTCAACAGCGGACTGGCAGCGCAGCGCCGGATCTTTTTCGAGTAATTTGCCGATAATTCGCGCCGCCTCCATTGGCAACTTGGGGTTTAGCTCCACCGGCGAGACCGGCGCACGGTTCAGAATCGCCTCGAGCGTCACCGCCGCCGTGTTACCCGGGAAAGGCATTTCGCCGGTAGCCATCTGATACAACACCACCCCCAGCGAGAACAGATCGGTGCGGCCATCCAGTTCCTCGCCCCGGGCCTGTTCGGGCGACATATACGACACGGTTCCCATCATGGTGCCGGGATTCGTGATCGACCTGGCCGGCAGCGCCGCCGTAAGAGCTTCCCCGGCGCTGCCGGAAGATTCATTGAGCCACTGCGTCGCGAGCTTCGCCAATCCGAAGTCGAGCACCTTCGCATCTCCGCGCTCGGTAACGAAGATGTTGGCTGGTTTGATGTCGCGGTGGACGATCCCCTTGGCGTGGGCGGCGGCCAGCGCGTCGGCAACCTGGATGGACAGCCGAATCACCTCATCGACGCCAAGCGCCTTGTCGCCAAGCAGTTTTTGCAGGGTCCGCCCTTGCAGATACTCCATCACGATGAAGGGGCGGCCCTCGTCCTCGCCAACGTCGTAGATCGTGCAGATGTGAGGGTGATTCAGGGCCGAGGCGGCTTGCGCTTCACGCTGGAAGCGATCCAGCGCAGCCTCATCCGTCGCCATCGTCTCGGGAAGGAACTTCAGGGCCACAGCGCGATGCAGGCGCGAGTCCTCCGCCTTAAAGACGACGCCCATCCCACCTCCACCGAGCTTGTCGAGAACACGGTAACGCGAGACGGTCTTCCCGGTCAAATGGCTCAGGTCCTTGGTCATATGTGGCGC
>CAZUPX010001180.1:0-8836 GCA_964622155.1 uncultured Planctomycetaceae bacterium
GCGCGCCTGATGGGCGTCGACGGTTCGGCCCGTTACGATTGCCGTAGCGAAGAGCATTACCACCTGCGCGACGTGACAACCGGCGAGATTCGCGATCTGTCACTACAGTTTGACCCGCACCTGTTAGCCAAGCTCGACCCGGAACTGGTCGACCGTCTGGCTGGGTCGGGCTTCCAAGTGACCGGCTACCGCTTGGAAGTTCTCGGGCGATTTGGGGAGTGAGCGAACGCGCCAAGGATAGGGGCCATGCCCGCGTAAGCGTGGGGTTGCCTTTGCAGAAGTGCGTCAGCATGCTCGCGAAGCGCGAGCATGGCACCCGGCGGGAGAGTTGACACCACGAAATCGAAGACAACGCCGCCTTATCGCCGCGCCTTCGGTCTCCGGTCTTCCCGCAGTTTCTCGAATTTTGCCAGTGAGCGGGCGTTGGCCACGTCGGCTTTGGTTAGACCGGCGCGGCGCGCCTGCAACACGCCGTAGCGCACCACGCCCAGGCCGACGGTGCTGTGGGCGTCGCTGGAAATCACGATCGGAATGCCCATGCTCTTGGCCGCCGCGCAGGCGACGTCGTCGAGATCGAGCCTGTTGGGGTTGGCATTGAGCTCCATCATCTTGCCGTGCTTTCGGGCCGCTTTGAGCACCGCGTCCAGGTCGACCTCGTACGGCTTGCGCCGATTGATCAGCCGACCGGTAGGATGGGCGATCGCCGACACATACGGATTCTCGAGAGCCCCGATGATGCGCGCGGTGATCTGTTCGCGCGGTTGATTCTGTCCGTAGTGCACGCTGGCCACGACCCAATCGGCCTCGGCCAACACGTCGTCGTCCAAGTCGAGCCCGCCGCGTTCCAAAATGTCGACCTCCACGCCTTTAAGCACGCGGAAGCCTCTCAGCTTGCGATTGAGCTTATCGATCTGGGCCCACTGGCGCCTAAGCCGCGTGCCGTCGAGGCCATTGGCCATCGAAACGCGTTTTGAGTGATCCGTGATCGCGATGTAGCCCAGCCCATTTGAGCGCGCGGCCTCGACCATCTCTTCGAGCGTGGCTTTGCCGTCGGTAGCCGTGGTGTGCATGTGCAGGTCGCCGCACAAGTCGTCCTGCTCGATCAGGCTGGGCAGCTTGCCGGCCTCCGCCCACTCGAACTCGCGCCGGGCCTCGCGCAGCTCGGGCGGAATCCAGGGCAGGTCGAGCGTGGCGTAGACTTCCTCCTCCGTCCGGCCGGCGATCAGCACTTCGCGACTCTTATTCCCGCGAAACACACCGTATTCGTTCAGCTTTAGTCCGCGGTCCTTGGCCAGCGAGCGGAGCACGATGTTGTGGTCCTTCGAGCCGGTAAAGTAGACGAGCGCGGCGCCAAAGCTTTCGGCAGGCACGACGCGCAAATCAACTTGCAAACCGTGCGTCAGGCGAAGGGACATTTTCGTCGGCCCGCGGGCAATCACTTCGCCTGCTTCGGGCGATGATGCAAAGCAGTCCATGACCTCGGGGACCTTCTTCGACACGGCCAGGAAATCCAGATCGCCGATCGTGTCTTTCCCGCGCCGGTAGCTGCCCGCGACCTCGAGTTGTTGGATGCTCTTGCACTCCGCCAGGTGGGCTCGAATGGCCTGGGCATACTGGTCGGCATCAGCCCACAGCATGCGGTGACCCATGGATCCGGCATGCGCGATGCCGGCCAGAATCGCTTGCTCGGTTTTGGCGGCAAAGCCCTTGAGCTTGCGGACCTGCTCGGACTCGCATGCGGCGCGCAGCTCGTCGAGTGTCGTGACCTTTAACTCGTTGAATAGCGCCGCGGCCTTTTTTGGACCCAAGCCCGGAATGCGCAACAACGTCAACACCGTGCCTGGCACCTGCGCCCGCAATTCTTCAAGCAACGGCAGCGTGCCGCTGGCGCACAGAGTCGCGATTTTTTCAGCCAGGTCCTTTCCGATGCCCGGTATTTCGGTAAGGTCGCAATCGGGAGCGGCCAAAAGTGCTTCCATCGGCCGCGGATAGTCGCGCACCGTTCGCGCGCCATTGCGATACGCACGCACCCGAAAGGGGTTCGCGTTCTGGAATTCGAGCAGATCGGCGACCAGGTCGAAGACTTCAGCAATGGCGACGTTGTTCATGGCTCGGGAACCGCGTGTTGGCGTTGGCCCAGCCATTCTAGAGGGCAATGGTCTCGGTTTCCAAGTGAATCGATTGGTAGCTGGCCTCTATCGGGCCAGCGAGACTCGCTCAGAACCAGCCGGGGACTCGTGCCACGCCGACAGAGCGCGAAAAAAAACCTGTCTTCCGCTCGCCCTTCGAGCGAAAGACAGGTTCGACGCGGGTCCAAGCGGATGTGCGCGGGCGCCAGGCTAATGGCTGGTGCGCCAGCCGCTTTCGTCGGTGAGCCGGATGGTTGACGTGACCGGAGCGACGCGGGAAACCGGCTTGATCGCCCAAGCCTGACGCAATGGCAAGGCCGTGGTGCGGTCCTGATCTTCCGAATCCAAGGCACGCGGCGCACCCAATGTGTTCGGCTGGATGGTCGAAGATTGCGGCTGCAAGATGCGCGATTGCGGCTCGCCGTTTTGCGGAGCCTCGTCACGGAAAGTTTGATTGGGCGCCGACGAGGGCGGCGCTGTCGGCGGAGTCGTCGGATCGGATGAATAGGGTGGAGCGACGACCGGCTGGGGCTGCGTCGAGTAGCTCGGCTGTTGAATCACTCGTTGCACGACCGTGCCGGGCACGACGCTGACCACACCGGCGGCCGGCGCCGGAGCATAATTGGCTCCGCAACATCCCGCCGGGGCCGCGGGCGCCACGGCAGGCGTGTAGTAGGCCGCAGCGGCAACCGGAGCGGGAGCGCACGTCGAGCAAGCCGGAGCATAGCCCGCAGTGATCACCGGACGATAGCTCGTGTAGGCCATCATGCGAGGCTGCATGACATACGACGTCACTGGCCGCATCACGGTCGTCGGACAGCCCGTACACGGGTTGCAGCCAGTGACCGGCTGATAGGCGACGACTGGCGTGTTGACATACACCGTGCGATAGCAGGTTTGCGGCATGTAGTTGACGATTTGGGGGCAAGCCGGCGCACAGGTTCCGCACGGCGCGACCGGTGCATATGCCGCTGTCACGGCAACGGGGGCCGGAGCGTAATAGGCGGTGGCGGGCGCGCCGCCGAACCAACGGTTGCAACCGTGACAGAATGCGTCCGCTGGCGATACGCCGAGCGACAGGAATGCCAGTCCGAGTAGTGCGACGCGTGCCTTTTGGCCAACCATAAACTGACTCCCGAATTGAGGTGAGAAAGGCTCTATTTTCCTTAGACCGGATTCACTCGTGAGTTGTCAAGACATTGCCGCGTCCTCGCGGCAATTTGGTTGTGCTTTTCGTTTGGGCAAACTTGACGCGATTGTACGGTCGTGCGGCGCACGAAAAGTTTTCCGTCATGGTGCCGCCCGCGACAGCGTCGCTATGACGGCAATGACGGTCGCTCCGCCGCGCGAAAACGGACATAGTAATGTAGGTCAGGAATTGGCCCCGCGGCCAACGGCCGCGAGGATCGAAAGGGTTGAAGCGCCCCTGGGCGCGGCCACTACAGGCGATGCAACCGGGCCAGGCTGGACACCTGGGAACACGGTGCCGATCGAAACCGTCATGCGTGGCTGTTTAGGATGGACTGGTTCGCCGCTCGACGTCGTCGTACAGCGAAAACAGAGTTTCCCTGACGTTCTCTTTGGATGCAGCAAAACAGCGGGCGACGGCCTCGGGATCAACGGTCATTTCAGAGTCAGCCAGCAGTTGTTTGACGACCGCTTGGACGATCGCCAGCGTGGACTTTGTGCACAGCAGGGTCTCGAAGCCGACGTTGTCGTGAGCGGTGACCAATAACCCCCAGCCCTCGCGGCGGCAGCGGCGCTTGAGCCAAAACCGGCTTGCACGGCTGAGCTGCTCGTAGCCGTCAATGACGATCAATCGGGCCGAGATTCGACGGACCTCGATCGGCCAATCATCGGGCAGGCGGCGCTGGCCGTCGTGGAGAGCGAACATCGCCGGTCGACGGCCGGCTTGCTCGAGCGCTGGAGTCAGTTGGGCTAGCAGGGTCGACTTACCGGAGCCATGTGGACCCACGATCTGAGCCCACCATCGCAGCGATTCCAGTCGCTCTATCAACATGGCGGTACTTTGTCTCTCGTCAAACACGTACGGCACCGCGCCTGGACGAATGAATCGCGTCGCGAACGGATTGGCAGGCTCAGTTGTCAACTCGTCGCTGGGCAAGCTCATGTCTGAGACTCTCGTGCTTTGGGAATTTTCCCCAGTTGAAAGGGAACCTCCAGCGACAACTCCTTGCCGCGGGTCATAAACACCCGAACTCGAACGCGCCAACAGATGCGCACGATCAACCCGCTGTAGCTCAGGGGACTGTTGGGCAGCGTCGTGCTGAACGAGCGCGGCTGGAAAAAGTCGACGGGCTCGCCGTTTTTCGCATCAATCCGCTCGAAATGGTGCACCGACATATCCTCGTCTCCCTTGCCTTCGGTGTGCCACAACACCGAAAGCTCGGCGGCGCGCACATCCTGCGGCGCAACGCCGTCGAGGCTGTATGCTCCCGTCAGCGTTTCGCCGGGATCGAACGTGCGGCCTTGGCCGTCAAGCTTGAGCTTGATGCGTGGATGGCTCATGGTGTGCGTGACCGTTAGCCGCAGGGCTGACGACGATTTGAAACGCGCGCTCGAAGTTTGGCCAGTTGGCCACGTCGCCCTTGACGATCAGCTTCCAAGTCACCGCGTTGTGGTTGGCCTGAAACGAGTGCATGGCCCCCTCGGGCACGTGAATCTGGCAACGACTCTCGAACGGCAGCCCCTGGTGAATCTGAAGACTATCGCAAACGAAGCACCGCTCGTGATACACGCGGCGCGACTCAGTGCGCGTGTCGGTGCCTTGACGATAGGTCGCTTTTTCGTCGCAGGTCAGCCAGACTTCCAATGAATTGAGGTTCAGTCGCCCCACCTGCGATAATAGAATCTCGTAGTCGGAGCCAGGTGCCAGGGGGTGGTGCGAGATTTCAATTCGTGTCGGTCCCACGCCGGTAGCGATCAGGAATTGCCTGACGAAATAAACCACCAAGATAATTCCGGCGATCACAAACGGTGTGATGAACGCGGTCAGCATCCAGTTGGGTTCGCCGCGCGCGTGACTGCGGATCGCCATCACGACAAAGATCGCCGCAATCCCGTTCCAGAGCAAGCAAGCCACCGCGGCGGCAAACAAAGTCCAGGAGGCGGTGGCGGCGATCGGTAGCCGGTATGCCAACGTGGTGCCCGGGCTGTTCGTCAGATTGGCATCGGCCGGGACCGTGGGAAAACTCCGATCGCCAGTCGCGACATCGAACAGATCCAACTGCGCGGCGCGCTGCGCCAGCAGAGCTCGCCGCTCGGCCGACGTGTTCCAATGCAGCAGCGTGTAAACGAGACCCGCTCCGCCGATGGCGATGAACGACAGCGGAATTATGAGCAGCGGATAGAACCACCCGCTGTAGCCGCGTACCAGCACGACCCGGTGCCGGTCCAAGGGATCGTACCAGCATGTGTACTCGTGGCCGAGCTGAAAGCCCGCAATAATCTCGCGCGCGGCTTCGTAACTGTAGGCGTACATGTGCGTCACGTCGTACGTGTCGGCGGTGTACACCTGGCCGTCAACCGTATAGCGAACGTGAATCTCGGGTCGATACGCCGAAGCCGATTCATCCGTGGCCGGCCGTCGGGAGACGTCCTTGCCGATCACCAGGCACTTCGTGATAGCAAACTGGCGATTCGCGCGCCACTCGGGCCACACGATGCCGCCGAACATCATGCCGAACGCCAGACAACCAACGACCAGGAAGAAGCCAAAGAACAAGGCTTCACCGAGGTTGCCAAAGGCCTTTGTCCCGGTGCGACGTTCGCCCCGTTTCTTCTCATACAGCCTGATAAAACGCGGCAAGCGAACCACCCCCTGACGAAAAGGGACCGCGACTTTGCCCCTCGTCCCCTGTCCGCGGCCCGCTCTGCAACCCCCAGGCGACTCATTATAATCGGTGCCCGGCGGGTTATCTTGGCCTGTTTCGCTCGAAAGGACAACCGGATGCAGGGATCCTCAGGGCCGTTAATCGAGTTCGTACAGCTCGCATTAGGCGGCATATCGCGAATTGCGCTCGTTGGCGCTTACCTTGCGTGCCAGATGGCCATTGTCTCAGCGGGGGATTGGCCGCAGATTCTTGGCCCACGCCGCAACGGCCAGGCCGATGGCGAACATCTCGTGTCGTCCTGGCCGGCCGGCGGCCCTCGGACGGTGTGGCAGCGCGAGGTGGGCAGCGGGTTTGCCGGTGTCGCAGTAGTGAAGGGCCGAGTCGTGCTCTTTCACCGCCAGGGTAACGAGCTAGTGGCTGAAGCCCTCGAAGCCGGCACCGGCCGCGAGCAGTGGAAAGTCAAGTTCGCAACCAGCTATAACAGCACCGTCTCAAGCGACAATGGCCCGCGCTGTGTGCCCCTCGTCAGTGGTCAGCAGGTTTTTCTGTTAGGCCCGGCGGGGGAACTACAGTGTGTCGAGCTGATCACCGGTAAGCGCGTCTGGCATCGCGACGTGTACCAGGAATTTAGTGCGCCCGACGGATACTTTGGCGCCGGAAGCAGTCCGATCATCGAGGATGGCAAACTGCTAGTCAACGTGGGTGGCCGCAGCGCGGGGCTGGTGGCGCTGTCGACGCTCGATGGCGCGACGATATGGAAGTCGACAGACGAGCTTGCCAGTTACTCGTCGCCGGTGGCCGCGACGATCGACGGCGTGCGGCACGTCATCTTTGTCACGCGGCTCAACGTGGTGTCCATCGATCCGGCAAACGGCGCAGTACGGTTTCGATTTCCGTTTGGCTCCCGCGGCCCGACGGTCAATGCCGCCAACCCGTTGGTGCTCGGAGACCATTTGTTCGTCTCGGCCAGCTACGGGGTTGGCGCTCGCTGGGCCAAGATCGGGCGGCAGGAGGCGATACGGGTGTGGAGCAAGGACGACGTGATGTCTAGCCAGTACACGACCTGCGTGGAGAAGGATGGCTTTTTGTACGGCATCGACGGCCGCCAGGATGTCGGCGGCGCCAGACTTCGCGCGCTGGATCCGCGGACTGGCAAGATCCGCTGGACGCGCGACGACTTCAGTACCGGTAACTTGGTCCTCGCCGACGGCAAGCTGCTCATCATGAAAACGGACGGTCAGTTGCTGCTGGTAGATCCCAAGCCCGAGCAATTCCGCGGGCTGGCGAGCGCCCAACTATTCGATGGGACCACACAGGCGCTGGTTGCATTGTCCGACGGGCTGTTGTTTGCCCGCGACACACGCTTGCTCAAGTGCGTCGAGGTGGGTAAGCGCGCAGAATCGACAAACAATACCCGCGACCCAGCCCCAACCAAGCGGCCGGCAACGGGTCAAACGCATTGACCGCGCGACGATTACACGGCGACTGCCTGACGCTTTGAACTACGGAAGAAGCCGACGCCTTCGAGCGCCTTATACACTTCCTCCAACGTCTTCTCGCCGAAGTTCGAAATGCTCAGCAAATCGTCTCGCGTGCAATGGAGCAGATCGTCGACCGTGAAGATTCCGCGCTCTTCGAGACAGTTTGTGGTGCGAACCGACAAACCGATTTCGGCCGTGCTCATTTCCAAGCGAGTGGAGAGGTCTTGGGCGTGACTGTCGATCCTGGGTAGCGGAATGCGCGTCATTGGGCTCCCTCCCGATTAAGTTGATTCTTGGTCGACAAGCGCCGCACGCTGTTCGACCGCGGCCCGTCCTTATGGGCCACATGACGCGCGACAATATAGCAAGTTCACTTGAAATTGGTACGGGTCAGGAAAAAAAGTTTCTCTCGTGCTGGCAATGATCCGCTAGCATTCGACGCTCGGCATTGCGAATCTGTCTCCGCGACGCCACGTCACTCAATTGTTCTCGCGCGATTCCACAGATCGATTCGACTGCGCGAGTTTCCGAATTCGCGCGTCGCGGTTCGATGAGAACTCACGCGGAACATCGCGTGCTCAATCTTGAGTGCCGCGAGCTCGACATGACCGCTAGGCGCGGCCATGGCATTCTCAACAAGCACCTGACTGAAAACCGCAGACATTCGCGACCCACCGTCCCGCCCCTCGCCGCCAGCGGCGTCCGTATACTATAAAGAGGCGAGCTTCGTGCGTTTTTGACTTGCGGACGGTGCTCGGAGGACGTTTTATCCGTGTGGAGTGATCAGATAGCTTCGCTCACCCAGGCCCAGCGCGACGCCGTAGAGTATCTCGACGGGCCGCTGTTGGTGCTGGCAGGGCCAGGCAGCGGCAAGACCCGCGTCATCACCCACCGCGTGGCGAATCTTTTGCGCCACGGCGTGCCCGCACGCCAGATTCTGGCCCTGACATTCACCAATAAAGCCGCCGACGAGATGCGCTCGCGGGTCGAGCGACTCGCGCCTGGTGAGCCGGTTTGGATCGGCACGTTTCACAGGTTCTGCGCGCGGTTATTGCGACAGTATGCACAACTTGTCGGGCTGACCGAGAATTTTACGATCTACGACACCGACGACAGCCGCCGCGTGATGCGCCGCGTGCTCGACGAGATGAACCTCGACGCCAACCTGTTCACGCCCGAGCGGATCGCCTCGGCCATCAGTTGGGCCAAAAACAGCCTGATCACCGCCGAGCAGTACGAACCGCGGTCCGGCAACCCGCTTGGCAATATCGTGAGCCGGGTCTATCCGCTGTATCAGGCCCGTTTGCTGGCCTCGAGCGCCGTCGACTTCGACGATCTTTTGTTGCACGTGGCGACGCTGCTGCGCGAGAGC
>CAZUPX010001181.1:0-12171 GCA_964622155.1 uncultured Planctomycetaceae bacterium
CACCTGGGTTGAATCCCGCGTGTTGACGATGAACAGTTCTCGCGGGCCGCCGGCCACGCGCCGTGTGATAAATGCCAGTCGCTTGCCGTCGCGCGACCAGGCGAACGCGCCGGGGCGCTGAGCAAACGTCTCGTCGACGAGGAGCCTGTCCTCGCCGCTGGCCACGTCGAGCAGCTTGATGCAATTGTCGAGCGTGAAGGCGATTGTGCCTCCGTCGGGCGACCAGCGGGGCCAGGCGCCGTCGATCACGCGCTGGCGCCCCTTACCATCGAGATTCTGGACCCACACACCTTCTCGCATGTCACCGCCACCCTCATGGTGGAAAATAAGTTGCTTATCGTCGGGCGACCAGTCTGGCATGCTTCCCTGCCCTGCCACTTCCGTGAGGTCGCTGCCGTCGACATTGACGACAAAGAGCTTTACGTTGCTAGCATCGGCGTCGTAGGCATCGAAGGCCAGCCGCTTGCCGTCGTGCGACCAGCGCGGCGTGGTATGCGAAAAGCCTTCGACGCAGACCACTTTGCGTTCCTCGTTGCCGTCGAGTTTCATCACGTAGATGCCGGGTCCATCGGCCGCGCAATGGCGCGAGATGACAGCCAGCGAAATCACGATCGCCAGGACAGCCGTCGACGAACAAGCCAGTCGGCGTGCGAATGTCCGGCTGCCGTGATGATGGACTGCAGCATCCACCGCTCTATCCCCTTGCCGTGCTGCGTGGCCGACTGGCCGCATTGTAGTCGGGCGCGTGAGGGACCACCACCATTGCCGGAATGGTCGAATGATCGAGTGTAACTGGCTGGAGCCGGTGAATGTGTCGAGTGACAAGAGCCAACGAGCACTGGCAAAGCCAGTGGCACACATGGCGGCAAAGCCAGTGGCACACATGGCGAGTCACCCTACGGGGCCATGGGCGGTTCAGCACTGGCCAGGCCGGCTTCGGCCGCGGAGGGGAAGCTATCGTCGGCCGCGGCTTCTTCGATGGCTTTGGTGGCGCCGCGATCGGCCCAACTGCGCGCCAGCGGTGCGCAGCCCTGCACCATCAGCAGGCCAAGCCCGAGGATCACGATCACGACTCGCCGGATCGAAATGCTCATCTGGGGATGCCAAAGCGTGAAGCGATCGTTACGGTTGGACTTTCTTGAGCGACATCCATTCCTTGATCGTTTTGGGGGGCGGGGGCGGCTCTGGCTGGAACAACGACTTGAAGAAGCCCGGCTTCTCTGATCTGGTGGTCTTGGGTTGCACGACGCTCGTGCCGCCGCTGCCGCTGGTGACCGATTTCTTTTTCGCACCGAACAATCGCTTGGTACTGTCGCTGACCTTGGTAATGATCGGCGTGCTCGACGCCTTGGCGGGCCAACGGCCACCCGAAGCCGATTCGGCCGACGCCAGCCGAGCGCCGAACGAGACAAGCGCCAGCGCAACAAGAGCAGGGATGGTTCTTCTCACGGTCGATTGACTCCTGACAGAAAGGAACCGCATGGAGCACCGTGTCACGCTGCGCGTGAGTCGGCGCGCCATTGGCCCGAGCAAGATGGGATCGCGTCCGAGGACGCCGCTCGGGGCCGCGAAGAATCCCAAAATCGGCGATGCATGTCCAGACGGATTCGCGGCCGACCGTCGAGCGACGATCGGGTGCCGGGTGCCACTGCTGGCCTGTCCAGCAGTGGATATCGGAGCCGGTGTGCAGCACTGGGGACGAGCGAGCAGTGGCACCCGGAGAGACTGCAATTCATCAGTGTTATTGCGAAAACTCAGTTGCGATACGACTCTCTAATTCCCGAATAATTCGTACTACCTGCTGCAAAAACCGCGGCGCCCGCGAATTTGTCGGCGTCGGTTCCTTGCAGCCAAACCGGGGCGGTCTTAGATTAGCTTAAAGGACGGTAGAACGCCCCAGCGGCCTGGATGTCCGTCGACGGCGGAATATGGGAAGTTTGGGTGAAGTGCCATTCGGGCCTCACGTTTGTCGAGCCAGATTCTAGCATGCTCCACGAGACCATCGGCTTTATCGGTGCGGGTCAGATGGCACGGGCCCTGGCTGGGGGATTCGTCAAGGCCGGGCTGGTCGGACCGAGCCAGATCGTAGCGGCCGATCCGGTCGAGTCGGCCGTGCAAGCATTCCGGGAGGCCGTGCCGGGTGCCAGCGTCGCCGCCGACAACGGGGCCGTGGCCAACTCGGCCGATGTCGTGTTTCTGGCCACCAAACCCCAACAGATCGCGGCGGCACTGCCGCCATTGTCCAAAGCGGCGACCGGCAAGCTGGTGATCTCAATCGCCGCGGGCGTCACGCTCAAAACCTTGTCGGCCGCGCTTTCCAAGTCGCGGTTGGTGCGAGTCATGCCCAACACGCCCTGCCTGGTGGGACAGAGCGCCAGCGGCTACTGCCTGGGCCCGTTGGCCACCGGCGACGACGGCCGCCTGGTTGCCCAACTGCTCAGTTCGGTGGGCCTGGCCTTTGAGGTCGACGAGAAGTTGTTGGACGCCGTCACGGGACTGTCGGGCTCGGGCCCGGCGTTTGTCTATGTCGTCATCGAAGCCATGAGCGATGCGGGCGTAAAAATGGGCCTGCCGCGCGACGTGGCCACGGCCTTGGCGGCCCAGACCGTGCGCGGCTCGGCGACGATGGTGCTTGAAACGGGCGAGCATCCGGCCGTGCTCAAGGATCGCGTGGCCAGTCCCGGCGGCACGACCATCGCCGGCCTGGCAGCGCTCGAAGCGGCCGGACTGCGCGGTGCGCTGGCCGCGGCGGTGGAAGCGGCAACCAATAGATCAATCGAGCTGGGGCGCGTATCATGACGCCAGCAGCAGTGAACTGAGACGTACAACTGTGGCTGGCCTCTGTGAGGCCGGGAAGGGTGGCGAACGCTCCGGGGTCAAAGACCCCGGCTACAAAGCGGCGAGTCGAGAGGATACTGAGGGTCAAGCTAAGATGACTATTTTCTGCGTTGTCGACGACAAGCACATACCTTTGTATCGCGTGATGTGGATCGCGGCCACACCGCATTTTTGCGGAGCCGAGGATTGCGAACGCGAAGGCCAATATGAGGTTCGGCTGGAACAAGGCGAGTCGGTGTGGGCCAAGCAGCACGAACGCGACGGCATGCTCCATGCGCTGGAATCCTGGCAAGGCGGCCTCGGCCCGCCGGAGGACGAGTGGGAAAATAGAGAGTAGGGGCTGGGGATTAGGGACGAGGTACAAAGAACTAGGAACGAAGAAGGGATTTTGGACTATCCACGAGACGCACAGAGCACCGTGCCGGGGATTTGTCGACGTGGGGTAAGGACGTTTGATCAGGCATTGAATCTTCGTCCCTAGCCCCCGACCCCTAATCCCTAACCCCTGAGTCAAAAATGTCCACCTTCGAACGCGAGGAATTCAAGTGGCGCGAGACGTACTTCGTGCTGTTTGATTCGAGCAAGCGGCCCACGCTCAAGAAGGTCGAGCAGTTATTGCGCGAGATGAATTCGCGGTTCGAGCTGTCGAACTCTCGGGCGGACGAGGACGGCAGATTCGAGTCGATCACCATCCTGTCGCCCGACGACTACGCCGCGCTCGATATCAGTTTTGAGGGTGGCGAGGAGGCCTTGGAACAAGGGGCGGCCCTGTACGCGGAAATGAAATCCAACATCACCGACAAGGAAGAGCGGGCCAAGCTCGAACGGTTGCCCAAGTGCGACGCGCGGTTCGATCTGTTGCACTTCGAGCAGATCACCGATGAGCCCGCCGAGGAGGAAGGGGACGAGATGCTCGATCCCAGCGCCCTGCTGATCGTGTTGGACGCGCTGGTCGAGCTGACCGGCGGTGTCGGCATTGACCCCGCGAGTGGAACGTTGTTGTAGGTCGATGGATGGCTGGGAGGATAGTCGACGGAAAAGATTTCACCACAAAGCCACAAAGGACACGAGGACTCTGACGACGATTACGAGGCGATCAGTTTTCTTGCTCTCTGTTTCCATTGTGTCTTTGTGGTTAAAAATCCGCCTTTCAGTTTGCAACGTGCTCTCGATCGCTGACGCGCCGCGTTTTTGGATTGCCATGTTAGCGAAAGAAATCAAAAACGGCGTGGTCGTCAATTTCAACGGCGCGCCGTGCATCATTGAGGCGATCAGTGTGCAGAGCCCTTCGGCGCGCGGGGCGGCGACGATCTACAAGTATCGAGCACGCGACCTGGTCTCCAAGCAAAAAGTCGACATCGTGCTGCGCGGCGGCGAGGGTTTGGACGAGGCCGACTTCGAGCGGCGGCCGGTCAAGTTCATGTACGCCGATCCCACGCACGTGCACTTCCTGGATCAGCAGGACTACAACCAGTACGACCTGGCCGTCGAAGATGTCGCCGGCGAGACCCCGTACCTGACTGAGAATCTGGAAGGCATCCAGGCCTTGATCTACAACGACGAGTGCGTGGGCCTGCAATTGCCTGTGGCTGTCGAATTGAAAGTGATTCAGTGCGATCCGGGGATCCGCGGCAACTCCGCCACCGGCCGCACCAAGCCCGCGACCTTGGAAACGGGCCTCGTCGTGCAAGTGCCCGAGTACCTTGCCGAAGGCGAGATGGTCAAGGTCGACACGCGCAGCGGCGAGTTCTTGTCGCGGGTGTGAGGTCTCCCGTTTGGGCGCGCCACGTTCGGTCTGATTGCAATTGCAACGTTCACGGTGACGATTGTGGGGCGCAGACGCTGGCGGAAACTCAGCACGCCGAAGCGCGCGGAATACCAGCCCGAAGCGCGAGCGGTTTCCGCGCCGCCCCTGCCGGGGCTCTGGGAATAATCGGTCGCGACGTGTTCTGGGGCTCGCGCCCCAGGCTACACGACGTGGCCCATTCTTGGCCGATTGGCGCGAGCCGGCACGGCGCGCTGAGCAAAACAGATCCACCACGACCCATAGCGGCGAATGTGGATTTGATTCCGCCCCGGAGGGGCGCTGGAATGTAGCCTGGGGCGCGAGCCCCAGGTACCGATGCGCGTCAATCGCGCCGAGCCCCAACGGGGCGACACGGGCCGGCGTTCAATCCGGCATTGATTGTGAATCGTTCACGCGTGCCGTTGGCGTCGTGGCCGGTCCGTTTCCACGTCGCCCCTGCCGGGGCTGGGGAGATCATCGTTTCAATCGCAACCCGACCTGGGGCTCGCGCCCCAGGCTACACGACGTGGCACCTTCGGTGCCATTGTTCGAGCGTGTGGGCGATCTCTGGTACATCATCGATCGCCAAAATGAACGCACACAACGAGGGCCGATCCGATTCCGCCCCGGAGGGGCGCCGGAATGTAGCCTGCGGCGCGAGCCCCAGGTACCGATGCGCGCCGATCGCGTCAAGCCCCAACGGGGCGACACGGCCCGGCGTTCAATCCAACAAATAACGCGAATCGAACTCGATCGCATGTCGGCGCAAGAGCGCAACGAGCTCGTCTTTAAACGAGTGCTTGGCGTGATGTCGCGCCTGGTTCCGCACGTAGGCACGCACGGAATCGAGCTGCGATTCGCTCACCGAAAACGCGGCGTAGCCGGTCTGCCAGGCGAATCGCGGGCCTGTGCGGCTCTTGTGCTCGTTGACCCATTTTGAAGAATTGGCCTTGATGATCCGCAACATCGCGGGGACAGAAGCGTCAGCCTTGAACTTGGCGACGAGGTGGATGTGGTCCGGCATGCCGCCGACTTCGAGTAGCGCGCCCCCTTCGGCACGAATGATGCCCCCGATGTATTTGTAGAGTTCGCCTTGCAACTCGCGACCGATGAGCGGCCGACGTTGTTTGGTGCTGAAGACGATGTGATAGAGGAGATTGGTGTAGGTGCTGGCCATGTTGGCTGGGCCTTGCTCTCCGCCGCCTCTGCCGGGGCTGGGGAGATCGACGTTTCAATCGCATCGTGACCTGGGGTGTGACGCCCCAGGCTACAATTGGGCGTCGCGGAGGCTCAGGATAAATGCCTTGACCGGAAACGACGTGGCCAGCTCGGAGGCGAGCACGTCGGTATTCTTGCGCAGCCACTGCTCGAAGGCCCCGCGCTCGCCCTTGGCGGGGTGGCCTTTGTAGTAGAACCAGTCGTCGAAAATGATCGTGCAGCCGTCGACGATGATCGGTCGAACAAAATCCAGCACCGGCACGGTCGACTCGTAAAGATCGCAATCGACGTGCACGATCGCGGCCGACGTGAGTGCGTATTTTTTTCGCGCCTCGTCGGTCAACGATTTGTCGAAAAAGCCCGGCACGGCGATGACGCTGTCCGGCTCGACACCGGCTTGCCGGATATTAGCCAGAAAGTTGGCCTGCGAGAAACTCATCGCGCCGTCGCCGCGCCAATGCGGCGGCAGTTGGGTCTGATCGGCCGCGGGCAGGCCCTCGAACGAGTCGAACGCGAAAAACCTGCGGCGGCCCATGTCGGGGTCGCTCAGCTTGTTGCGCTGCCGATAGCCGTCCCAAAAACTGTGGTAGTAGCGATAGGCGTGCGCAAACGAAGTGCCGGTGTACACGCCGAATTCCAGATAGTCGCCACGCACGTCGTTGTAAACGGCAAACTGGATGGCGGTTTCCAGCGGAGTCGCTGGCTGGCCGGCCAATTTGCGCAACAGTCGCACAGGCTCCCGCAGCGCTCGGCGTATCAAGCTCATCGTGTTTCCGCTTGCACGGCCAGCATGCCGCCTACTTCTTTCTCTTCCTCGCGGTCGACTTCTTTTTGGCCGAGGCTTTGGCGGCCTTCTTGGCTTTGCTTGTCTTAGCGCCCGCGGCGGCTGTGTTCTTGCCCTTGCTTTTTCCAAAGGCCGATTCCCAGCCATCGCTGTACTTCTTCGTCGTCCCCACTCGCACAATCGTCACGGCAGTTGTCCTCGTTGCTGGTCAGAGCTTGATGGAACCGTCGCGCGGATCGCGCGGTTGCCAATGAAATTACTATTTTCTATATAGAGGTAAGTTCGTGAGCCGGTCAAGGGGGCAGCAGTTGGTTATCCAGCGCCGTTGCGTTGATCGGCACGGGAGGATAGGATCGGACCGCCGTGTTCCGGGCGGCGAGCGCGGGCGGACTAGACACGTCGCATGAGCGAAATCGTCTGCTATATCCCGTCCTTCAACGACAGCGAGCTGGTGCGCGAATCGCTGGCCTCTTCGCCCGATTGGAACGTGGTCATCTCGGACAACGCCTCGGATGAGCCGCACCTAAGCGCCCTGGCCGGCGATCGCGTGCAGGTCATCCGGCACGCGAAAAACCTGGGTCGCGTGGGCAATTGGAAGTTCTGCGTCGGCCACTTTATCGAGAGCGGCGCCACCTGGATGAAGTTTCTGCTGGCCGGCGACGTGCACACGCCCGATGCGCTGGGCATCTTTCGTCGGGCGATTTCACAATATCCCGATGCCCGGATCGTGCTCACGCGCGTGGTCAACGTCATGCCGCAGGGACGCCATGTGTGGGAGCCCACTCCCGAGGCGGTGCTGCTGTCGCCGGTGGTGATGATGCGAGGGGTGGCGCTGCGGGGCAACGTGTTTCACGGGTTGATTTCGGCGCTATTCCACGTGGACGCGGTGCGAGACGGCTTCGAATTTGGCGAGGGCGTGCTGAGCTACTGCGCCGATCTGCAGTTTCTGATGTCAATCGCCAGGAGGACCGCCTGCCTCTATGTTCCCGAGATCGGGGCGGAGTTTATCGCCGCCCACCGCAAGCACTTCCGGGTGGCCCACGCCAGCCTCGAGCACGCTCTGGAGGAGGGATTGTTGCGATTCCGCGCGGCGCAAAACGTCGGCGAGCTATCCGGCAAGCCGGAGGCGAAGGCCGAACTCGAAAAGCAGGTCGAGGATTGGGTGGGGCGCGCCGTGGCCGACGTCGCACAACGAAACGCCGCTGCTCGCGCCGACCCGCAAAACCTTCCATAATCGCGCCCCCGGCAGTCGATTCGCACCGCACGGGCAGCATTGGGGAACAAGAAAAGCCCGACACGCGTGCAATCGGCGTGCCGGGCTTTCCTCGAATGACACAGCGCGAACTCGAAGGTCCCGTGGGCTTGAATTTCCAAGCGAACGGGCTTGAACGTTACGCGCTTTTGTACTGACACCGCCGGTCCCCCGGCCATTGAACACTTAGGCGCTCTTGTGTTTGGGCTCGGCGATGGGGAGCAATGGCTTGCGTCCCTCGACGTTTTCCTTGCTGATCACGTAGCGATTGCCGGCGCCCTGCTCGGGCAGGTCGAACATGATGTCCAGCATGACGTCTTCAATGATCGACCGCAGCCCGCGTGCGCCTGTGTCTTTGTCCTGCGCCTTGAGGGCAATGGCCCGCAGCGCCTCGTCGGTGAACTGCAAGTCGGCGTTCTCCATGGAGAACAGCCGTTGATATTGCTTGACGAGCGCGTTCTTCGGCTCGGTCAGCACGCGCACCAGCGAGTCGGCGTCCAGAGGCGTGAGCGCCGAGATCACCGGCAGCCGGCCCACCAGCTCGGGAATCAGGCCGAACTCCAGAATGTCGTCGCTGGTGACTTGAGGCAGCAGCCTGGTCACGTCCTCTTCGGCCCGCAAACCGCTCTCCTGGCCGAAACCGATGGTGCGCTTGCCCAGCCGCTTGCTGATGATCTTGTCGATGTTCACGAACGTGCCGCCGCAGATGAACAGAATGTTGCTCGTGTCCATCTGGATGTATTGCTGCTCGGGATGCTTGCGCCCGCCTTGGGGCGGAACATTGGCCAGCGTGCCTTCGAGCATCTTCAACAGGGCTTGTTGCACGCCCTCGCCCGAGACGTCGCGCGTGATGGAGACGTTCTGGCTGGTCTTGCCGATCTTGTCGATCTCGTCGATATACAGCACGCCGCGCTGGGCCGCTTCCAGGTCGAAGTCGGCAGCGTGCAGGAGCTTCAAGAGCAAGTTCTCGACGTCCTCGCCCACGTAGCCGGCCTCGGTCAGCGTGGTGGCGTCGCCGATGGCAAACGGAACGTTGAGGATCCGCGCCAACGTGCGAGCCAGCAGGGTTTTGCCGCAGCCGGTGGGGCCCAAGAGCAGGATGTTCGACTTCTCAATCTCGACGTCAGAGCCCTCGGCCCCCAGCATCAGCCGCTTGTAGTGGCTGTGGACGGCCACGGCCAGCACCTTCTTGGCGTGTTCCTGGCCGATCACGTACTCGTCGAGCTGGGTGACGATCTCGCGCGGCGTGGGAATCTTGGTGAAGAGCTGTTTGCTCGTGCCGCGGCGGCGGCGTTCCTGTTCCAGGATCGACTGGCACAGCTCGATGCACTCGCCGCAGATGTAGACGTCGCCGGGTCCTTCGACCAACGGCCCGACATCGCGATAGCTCTTGCGACAAAAGGAACAGAACGCGTTCTTTTTTGTCGTGCCACCGCCGCGCCGACCCGTACCTAAGTCCCTACCTGAGGGCATGACTACTCCTTTCTGAGTCCACTGGCGTCGGTGCGGCCCCATTGGCCGGCGATGCCGTAAGACGGTCCGAGGTGTCGCTCGAGTGGCCAAAAAGGGCGCGTCATTGCAGTGGCCGAAAGGCTTCCCTGTTCTCGTTGTGTACGTCGAGCAGCCAACTGTCGTTCGTGTGGTCTGGTTGTTGACTCGTGGCTTGGACGATGCGCGTCAATCAAAAAACAGCCAGGTTGCGGCAATGGGCAAAACCGTCCAGCCTGGCACGTTCCGCAGGACCTGCACTAACGTTGCTGGTCCGTACCTTTTAACTCCTGCTGGAAGCGTTCTGCCAGCATAGCCTTTATTGTTCGGTATTCCTCGTCGCTTAGCTCACCCTTGGCGTTCAATTCTTCGAATTTCGTGAGCCACTCACTTGTTTGGGGGTCTGTGCGGCGCATGGCGGCACGGACCCTGCCAATCACGTAAAACCCGACGGCGACAAGCATCACGCCCAGCGCCATCAGCACGATCATGCTGGCCAGGGGAGTCGCCAAGAACTCGGCCATACCGCTTGCCGATCTCGTGTCTCGGACCGTTCCCCTGCCCAGGTCGATGGTCACACGCCCTACCGCCTTCCTATTATGCACGCCGATCGCGGGTGAGTCCAGAATTGGCGGGAAGTGAAGGCAGTCTCATCTGACGCGGTGCTGAGCACTTACGTCGCCAAACGGGAGGTGCAAAACTCGTTGACAGACGCGCCGCTGCGCGCTAGGTTTGAACGGCATGCATGCGGCGTGCCGCCTGTAGCTGGCCTGTGAGTCAGGGGACTTTCTCGACGCTCCGGGGTCACAGACCCCGGCTACAGCAGGCACGGCCAGCCTACCTTATTCGTTGACTTCCGCTTCTGGTCTGCTCTCATGTCGTCTCAAGCCAACCTGGCGCGCGTCTACCGCTGTGGAATCGTGGCGGTCATTCGTGCCGACAGCGGCGAACTGTTGGCCGAGGTTGCCGACGCGCTCGTGGCCGGTGGCGTGGATGTCATGGAAGTCACGTTCACAGTGCCGCGAGCGCACGAGGTGCTCGCCCAAGTGGCAAAGCGGCTGGGTGACAAGGTCCTGCTGGGCGCCGGCACGGTTTTGGACTCCGAAACGGCCCGGATCGCCATCCTTGCCGGGGCGGAATTTATCGTTTCCCCGACGGTCAATCGCCGCGTCATACGCCTGGCGCGGCGCTATGACAAGCTGGTCATGCCCGGCGCGTTGACGCCGACCGAGGTGCTTAGCGCCTGGGAAAGCGGCGCCGACATCGTGAAGGTATTTCCCTCGGAGGTCACAGGCCCCGGGTATCTTAAAGCCCTTGGCGGCCCGTTGCCGCAAATTCGGCTGATGCCGACCGGCGGCGTGAACCTCGATACGGCCGCCGATTATCTGCGCGCCGGCGCCTACGCGCTCGGCGTTGGGGGATCGCTGGTCGATCCGCGGGCAGTCGCCGCCGGGGAGCTGACCAAGATCGAGAAGCTCGCCCGCCAGTTCATCGCGATTGTCCGTCAAGTTCGCGGCTAAACCCTCGGACCTGCGCCTGTGCTCGACCGGAGGATGCGGTCCCTGGGCTTTACCGAGTCTTCCGACAGATTCGCAGACGCGCCCCCTACTTTGCCTCCGTTCGCTTTTCCAATCGGTCGCTAACTCCTACTCAAGCGGTAAGGTCCCCTGCTCCGATAACCGAAATAGGCGTCGGCCGGGATGTTCAATCCTGCGCGCGTTGGGGGGCTCTGGGTAATGCGGCTGGGACTGCTTGGCATTCTCGTCGTGTTTGTCGTGGGTATCGGTAGCCGAGTGCCCGACCGCGCGCGCGGCGCCGACGATGCACCGCCGGCAACGCAGCAAGCGGCGTCGCAGCCACCCCTGGCAACGGGTCCGCTGATCACCGCGACTCGGCAGAACGCGTTTACAATCCCATTTCGCATCGAACCGGCGCAGAGCGCGGCGCAAGAACCCCTCGAAGTTCAACTGCATGTGTCGGCCAACTCGGGCCGCACCTGGGAATTGGCCGGCCGAGTGCCGCCCGCACGAGCCTCGTTTGTGTTCCGGGCACCGCACGATGGCGAGTATTGGTTTACGATTCGCACGGTCGATCGCCAGGGTGTAACGCGCCCCGAGAGCCTTGAAGCACAACTCAAGGTCGTTGTTGACACCGTTGCACCGCGGCTCAATCTGGTGGCATCGCGCGGCGCGGCGGGCGAGGTCGTTGCACGCTGGCAGGCTGTCGATCCCAACCTCAAACCCCAAAGCTTCAAGCTCGAATACCAGTCGCCGTCGACCGGAACCTGGGAACGGGTTGCGGTCGAATCGGCGCCGAACGCCATGCGCTACACGCTCAGCGGCCAGACCACCTGGTGGCCCCCGTCGATTACCAGCTCGGTTGTGGTCCGCGCTGAAATCACTGATTCCGCCGGAAACCCGGCCTCTAGCCAGGCAGTCGTCAGACTGGGCGCTGGACCCCCTGCTTCATCGCCGACACCAACGCCCGCCGGCCCCACGCCGGCCCTGGCCGATCGCGGTCCGGCAGGTACCATTGCCTGGCCGGCCGACCGCTCGACCAACGATCCTTTGCCGCGCGTTGCCGACGCCCGAGCGGGCGATCGCGCCGCGGATGCGAGCGGCAATGACTCTTGGCGCACATTGCGACCGCCAAGTGCCGGCAATGACCAACGCACGGTGGCGCAGCAGATCAGTCGCGGTCAACCCGGCCGCACGGCACCGGCGATCGACTTGAGCATTCTGCCCACCGGCGAACGGGCGAGAATGGTTGCCTCGCGCACTTTCGAGCTGGAATACGAGATCGACG
>CAZUPX010001182.1:0-7632 GCA_964622155.1 uncultured Planctomycetaceae bacterium
GCCGCCCGCTCGACAGCGGCAGGCCCTCGGTGGCCCAGGCGTACATCGGCTTTCCACGGACATCGATCAGCGGTTTGGGAGTGGTGACTCCGAGTTGGGCAAACCGGCTGCCGCGGCCGGCCATTGGCAGAACGAAGTTCATCGCTTGCGAGGCTGACCCGTCTGCTCGGCCGCAAGGCGCTCCTCGGCGCTTGCTGGCAGGCTCGAGCCATCGGAGGAAATGGCACTCCACGATTCGAACCGCAGGGCGTTATCGTCGATATAAACCTGGGCGTGGGGCTTGCCGAAATGAAGCTCGTCGTATTGGATGTTATGTCGCTTCAGCCAATCGAGCGTCACCAAACCCTGCCGTGCCACGACCGCCCCGACGTTGCCCTCACAGGTCTTCATGTGGCGGGCCGTGCAAATAATGATGTAGTGACCCGCGGCCTTGAGTTGCCGCAGTTTCTCGGCTGCGCCGGGCACAGGCTGCAAATCGACATAGTTCTGCCCGGGTCCTCGCAACGAACAAATCACGCCGTCCAGGTCGATGCAAATTCGCACGGAGAGTCTCAAGCCTTTTGGTTGGCGTAGACCGGCGAAAAGGCCTCGCCGAATAGTTCGAGCGCTCGGGCGTACATCGCCATCTGGCGCCGCGGCGCGTCGTAGTGCAGTGCGGGCATGCTGGCAAACAACAGGCCGGTGATCAGCAGAATTTCACGCCGGTCGAACTCCGCGAAAAATACCTTTTCGAACCGTTCTTGAATCTTGCGATGTTGCGGACGCGAGCGGATGTTCAGCTCCACGCGGCCGCCGTCGATTGAGACGTGAAACAGGTCGTTGGTCAGAAAGTCGTATAATCCGTAGATCGAGTGGTACAGCTTAGCCACATCGTAGCGTGGATCGCCGTAGATGCCGGCCGCCCCGAAACTGCCTCGCGGATCGAGCAGCTTGCACACGCGCGACGGCAAATCGTAAAGGATATTCGACAGGCACAGATCGCCGTGCACGATCGAGCCTTGCACGTTCTCGGCCAACAGCTCAACTTCCTTTTCCAGCCGGCCCCACAAGGCCGGGATGTTTGCCACCTCACGGCCATTGATGGTCACTGGACCCGGATGTCGCACGAACGCTAATAGCTCGTCAGCCGCGTTGAGGTTCTCGAGACGATTGCGGGTCTTTTCCAAGTACATTTCTTGCAAGACGCCCGGCGCCAACGGGCGGCGATGGTTCATGAATCCCTTAAGCACGATGTCCCGCAGGTGGACGAACACTTGCTCCCAGATGCCCGGGTCGACGTTTTCGAACACGAACACCTGGGCCAGCGTCGGATACCCGTAGTATTCCAGCGTCAGCCAGGGCTCCTGCCAGTCGGTCGAGTAGTCGACGACGCGCGGAAACAAGACGGCCAGTTGGGGCGGAAGCAGCCGCAGATAGTTGATCTCGTCGAGAAACTTCTCGACGTATCGGCTGCGCTTGGTCACGGTTCCAAACACACTGTCGATCGACAGGTCGTTGAATTCCCGCTTTTGCAAAAGCGATCGGTGGCTGCTCGCCTGTCGATCGGGATTGCCGCAGTCGAGCCAATCGCCCGCCGGCACGGCGTGGATTGGTTGCGTGGCGTTGACATTCCGCAGAATGTCGGCCAACTCCGTGCGCCGCGCGGCGCGTTGGCTTTCCTCATCGGCCGACCGTGCAGCCTCGCGCAGGTCCTCGAGTCGTGGAAAATAGTAGACTCCAATCAACGCTGCCAACGGGCCGCCGAGTCCCGGTTCTTTGTCGTGCAACGCCGTCACGACCCCATTGGCATTAGTCTCCACCGTACACCAGCGGTACGAATCCTCGACGCCTTGCACCAACACGGCCGGTTCATTGCCCAGCAGAATGGTTGGATCGGCGAATTGAAAATGCGTGTCACCCAATACCACCAGCGCCGAAGTGCCCTGTGCCTGCTCGGCCAGGTCCAAGACGGTCCGCCCCACGCCGCCGTCGGCCGAGGGGACGATGAACGAGATGTCGCAGTCTTGCCCAAACGTACACTCGACAAAATCTTCGACATACATGCCGCGACGCGAAACGGCGATGACAAAGCGCCGCAAGCCCAACGAGCGCAGGTAGCTGAGGGTCCAATGGATGACCGGCCGACCGGCCACGGGAACCATGGCCGGGCAGCCGATGTTCGAAAGGGCCATCACACCCTCGGCGACGCGGCCGGCCGCGGGAATCAGCACGACTGTGTCGGCGATCCGCTGCGCCTGTTCGGCGGTGACGGCCACCGGCGGCGAGCCGTGAATGTTACGCGGTAGTTGCATGTCGGGCGTGTCTATTGTTTGTCCTGGACCGCCGCGCGATCGGCTTCTTGCGGCTCGAAAGTTCTCGACACCTGTCCGCGCAGATAATTGACGACGTCGACCAGGTTGAGCGTGCCGTCTTCGGCAATCGCGCTGCCGCGGGTCTTTTGCAGCTTGCTGAGATCCCTATCCGTATCGTAGATCAGGCAGGGGATGAATTCGAGGCCGCCTTCTCGATCGGCCCGAAAGTCCCTTTCAATGTCCAGTTCTTCGGTCGGATGGTCGGAATAAATCAGGACCGTCGTACCGGCGCCCAGCGACGTGATGTAGTCGCGAAGGCAATTGTCAAAGTACCGCATGTTGTTGATATAACGTTGGCCGGGCGTGCGCGCCGGCCGGAAGATCTCTTCTTCCTGGGGCCGCAGCATCGTGTAGGGCGTGTGGGTTGTCAGCGTGATGACAAAGTGGCACGTGGGCGATGCCACCTCGCGCAGCTTGAGGGCCGAAAGCGTCAGCACGTCGTTGTCGCGTATGCCCCATTGATCGGCGCGCAAGTTGAATTGGCCCTCCAGTTCTTCCTGAAAGTAGATATCCGCAAAGCCCATCTGTTTGAATGCATCGCGGCGACTGTAGAAGTTGCCGCTGACTCCGTGGAAGCTGTAGGTCTTGAATCCGCAGCGGGCGAGCAACTGCGGGGTCGTGTTCTCGTAGGGATAGCCGGGAATAATGTACGTATTCTGGTGATCCGACCCGCGCACTCCATTGAGAGTAGCGAAGTCGGCGTCGGCCGAGGCATTGATGTGGATCGCCCGCACGCGATAGTACATCGACATACTGCGAAGTTTATTGAGAAACGGGGTGACTTCCTTGTCATTGACCTTGTAGCCCAGGATGTTCGTGTCGAAGCTCTCGCCTTGCAGAATTACTAGCCGTTTGTGGATGGGGATGTCGGCCTCGATGGGAGTCAGCCGATCGTACTTGATACCGCGGAGCTCCAACGCCCGCGCGAGCACCTGGTCGCTCCCCAGGTAGTACCACTCCGCGAACCAAGGTCCGAGATAACCACGGATCTCGCCTAGGCGACCCACGCCGCGCGTAGACTGAATGAGATACAACGGGTCCAAATAGTTGACCACAAGAGAGAGAGCGACGTAGGCCGCCAACAGCGCGCTGCCTCCTACACGAGCGCAAAGACGCGGTAGAGCGAACTTGCGCGACAGCACCAGCGCCGCTACCTGGACGGCCAGGGCGGCCACCAGTACCGCGGCGGTCCGCTTGGGAAACAGGTCAAGCGCGAACCCACCCACCTGCAACCCCTCGCGCCAGTTGCTGAAGATCGTCAAGAGTGACAATGGCCGCAGAAAGTACTGGTAGTAAGTGATCAGCCCCAAATAGACGAAGAACGACCCACCGATAATCAGACACAGCCAGCGGCGGCGCAGCCAGAACGTGAGCGTCGAAACAAACAGCAAATCCAAGACGAATCGAATCTTTGGTGCCCAAAAGGCAAAGTTCGGGCCCGGCGCGTTTGGGTACACCAGCGTCACGGCCTGGACCAGGTACAGTTCGACCGTCCAGACCAGGATGAACACCAGCATGCACACCGCCCAACGCTTTTCGCGGCGGCACATTGCGGCCAGGCGACGGGTGGCCAGTGTCACCGCCCGCACCATCCGGCAGCGGGGCCGCTTAGCGGGCCCCCGGCCCGGTGTCTGAGTACTAGTATCTGACGAAACCACCGGCACCGTGCTCGCAGGATCCTGTCGCTTGAGACCTGTTAAACCAGACGTGATGGACATTGCCCGGCCGACATTGGATGTTCATTAAACCCCGATGGCCTGGCTTGCGACCGCGGGTTGTCGATGGGGATCGAGCACGGCGCGGCACCAAAGCTCGAGGATCATCAAGGTCCAGAGGGCCGGATAGAGTGTGCCCGGCCTTCCGGCTTGTGCTTGCCGTCGGAGCGTTGACACAATCTGCGGGTCGACAAGGCCCCGTCGCTTGACGGACTCGACTGAGCAGGTTTCCTCGACCAGGGGAGCCGCTTCGCTCCGCATCCAATGTTCGTAGGGGAGCGTGAAGCCCTTTTTGGGACGATTCGATATCGCCAACGGCAGGACGTCGCGCAGGGCGTGAATCAACACTCGCTTTGATCCGCTGCTGATGTAACGATTGCCGGAACCTCCGCTAGGGCTCAGCTTCAACTCATCGGCGCAGGTGCGCGAAAAGTCAACGAGCGCCAAATCGGCGAAGGGCACCCGCAATTCCAGCGAATGCGCCATGCTGGTCGCGTCCGAGTCGCGTAATAACTGGTGGATCATGTACACCCGCGTATCCAAGAGGAAAGACAATCCGACGGGGGTTTCCTTTTTCCAGCCCTCGGACAGTTCGTGCAACAGAGCCTCGAACCTTGCTTCCTGCGATTCGTGTGGCGATGGGAGCCCGACCATGCGGTGGGCCAGGCCATAGCGAAAGACGCTGTGGCTCTGCAGCCACGTGGCCAGCGAATTGCGGCGCGTGGCGAGTGCTTCGAACCGCTCGCGGAGTCGACTGTTTGGAATCCAGCCGGCGATGGCATTGGCCATCTGGCCGGCCCAGGCTAGTGCCTGTCCGGAGCTCGTCGTTGCATAGCGGGCCATGCGGCGCGTCACGGGGTAGCCGGCGAACCACTCGTCACCTCCGACGCCGGAGAGGACACCTTTGACGTCGCGGGCGGCGGCACGCGAGACCAGCCAGGTATTGAGCCCGTCGTTGGACGGCTGGTCCAGTTCACCGGCAAATCGCGGCAGCACGTCGCACACCTCGCTGCCGGTCACGTCGACAACCGTATGCCGGCAATCGAAAACAGCCGCTGCCGCCACTGCCTCTTGGACCTCGTCCTGGCCGGGCAGTTCGGGAAATCGCAGCGTGTAGGTGTGCAGGTTGGACATCTGCTTGCGCATCAAGGCAACGATGCCCGTTGAGTCAACGCCTCCACTCAAGAAGGCACCGATCGGCGCGTCGGCCATGGCATGCAGGGCGACGCTTTCGTTGAGAGCAGTTCGCAACCGGCTTGCCGCCGCGTCCAGCGTCTCGACGCGGGGTGCGTAGGCGGGCATCTGCCAAAACCGTTCGTGCAGCACTGGCTCTCCCGGTGCATACCTCTCCACGGTGCCTGGCTCGAGCATTCGCACGCCGGAAATGATGGTGTCGCTTTGCATCACGAAGCCGTGAGCCAGATAGCCCGCCAATGCCTCACTGGAGACGTCGGGCCGCACCAGACCAGAGGCCAACTGCGCACGCACCTCCGAGGAAAAAATGACTTGTCGCGGGTCGCCGTGGGGATGATAGATGTAGAGCGGCTTGATTCCCAACGGCCCGCGCGCCAGGACCAGCGTGGGAACTCCTTCCGACGACGTCTGCCGCCAATCGAAGATCGCCAGGGCATACATGCCGCGCAGGCGCTCGTGGAATTTCAAGCCCCGTTCCAGGTAGAGATTCAAGATGACTTCCGTGTCGGTGGTGGTGCGAAAGCGGCAGCCGGCCTTTTCCAAGCGACTGCGTTCGCTTCGGAAGTTGTATATCTCGCCATTGTAAATGATGGCAACGCGTCGATCGTCGGACCACATTGGCTGCCGTCCGCGATCCGACAAGTCGACCAGTGCTAAGCGCACCATGCCGGCCGCGCCGCCGGCATATTCCAGCGTGCCTCGGCCGTCAGGACCACGATGTTTCATTGCGTTGAGCATCGCGACAACGGCGTTCAGAGGCCGTGGCACTTGAACATTCCAGATGCCGGCAATCCCGCACATACTACTTTCGCCTAAGCCGAGACATGCTGGACGTAACTTGTTACGCCGCCTACCGGTGAGCCTGTGATGCCGCGCCCTCTCGCAGCGCGACCAAAGTACGAATGACGTTTCGCCCGAACAAACCCATCACCATCCACCCCCAAGCACGGACCGACAGCGGAGACAACCTCACGGCTTGCCACACCGAGGCGAGCCCGCCAGGCTGACCTTCGATCAGCCTCATTCGTCCGAGGTACCGATGCACAGTTGAAAGGCGAGCACGTAAAAGCTTTTGATGTTGTTGATAGATCTCTGGCTTACGCGACTGTGCCTTTTCGAGGGCGCGCAAGTTGCCGACATAGTTACGCGCAAAGTTTCGACTCACGCTTGTTGCGCGAATACGATACAGCACGAGCGGCTCTTGAATGTATCCGAAATCGACTCCCATCTCGCACAACCTCAGCCACAAATCAAAATCCTCGGGGCCGTACAGCAATGGATCGGTGTCGAACAAGCATCCGGCTCGCTCGACCGTTTCTCGCCGGAGCATCGTTGTGGGTGTGCAGATCCAATTATTCGTGATCATACGGGGCAGCATGGCCGAGGCCGGCAATACCTCTGCCTCACCTTCGCGCGGTCGAATGTTTTTTATTTCACCGTCAATCAAGTGATGGAACCCGGTGTGCACGACTTCAACATTTGGATGACGCTCGAAGAATTCGACCTGCCGCTCGACTTTGTGGGGCAGCCACACGTCGTCGGCCCCGGTGACCGCGATCAACTCTCCGGTGCTGTGCTCGAATGCGCGGCTCAAACCGGCCGCCGGCAGGCCGCTGTGCGGCGCGCGAACCAGCTTCAATCGCGGGTCCTTCACCGCCTCGATCCGATCGGCCGACGAGTCGGTCGAACCGTCGTCGACCACAATCAATTCAAGATCCCGATACGTCTGACCGAGGATCGAGTGCACCGTTTCCAGCACGATGTCCTCGAAGTTGTAGACCGTCGTGACTACCGAGACCTTGGGAACCATGCGAGGAGCTGGTGCTTTCGAGCTGAGCGAATCTGTGTGAGGGACCGGCGTCAACCGAAGAATTCCTTGATCGCGCCGACGACGTATTCGATCTGCTCCCGAGAGAGTTCGGGAAACATGGGCAATGAGAGCATTGAGCCGGCCAAGCGCTCCGCGTTCGGAAAAGCCCCACGCGAGTAGCCCAGGTCGGCGTAGGCCTGTTGCAAATGGATCGGAATCGGATAGTGGATGATCGTGCCCACGCCGCGCGTGGCCAAATGTCGCTGCAATTCGTCTCGTCGCGACGTCTCTATGATGAACAAGTGGTAGATGTGCGTCGAGTCGGCGGCGGCCGTCTGCACGCGTACGTCGCCGGTGGCCGCGAGCAGCTCGCGATAGATGGCGGCATTGGCGGCGCGCGCCGCGTTCCACTTCGCAAGGTGAGCGAGCTTGACGCTCAGAATGGCCGCCTGGATCGTGTCGAGGCGTGCGTTCAACCCTTTCTGAACGTGATGGTACTTTTCCCGTTGGCCATAGTTGCGCAGTTGCGAAAGTCGGTCGGCCAACTCGCGCTCGTTGGTCG
>CAZUPX010001183.1:0-4795 GCA_964622155.1 uncultured Planctomycetaceae bacterium
CAGTGGATCGATCGCCGTTGGCGTCACGACATGTTTGCCCGCTATGCGCTCACGTTCGAGCGGTTAGGCGATCTCACAGGAAAACGCGGTCTGGACATCGGTTGCGGCTCAGGACCGTACGTCGCCGAGGCGATCAAGCGCGGCGCCGAGCATGTCGTGGCACTTGATCCCGCACCCAGCATGCTCGAACTGACGCGCCAACGCATTGAGAAGCTAGGGCAACTCGATAAGATCAATTTCGTCCCCGGATACTTTCCAGACAAGACGCCTCCGGGCCCCTTCGACTTCGTGATCATCATGGGAGTCCTCGACTACGTTGCCAATCCGGTGCCGTTCTTTCGTGCGTTGCGCGGTGTTCTGACGGGCCGGGCGGCCGTCTCGTTTCCCAGTAAGCACTGGCTGAGGACGCCATTGCGCAGGGTGCGCTACCGATTGCGAAACTGTCCGGTCTACTTTTACGATGACGCCACGATTCGCTCGATCGGTAAACAAGCGGGCTTCGATACCATCGACGTCGTCAAGATTCCCGGTGCTGGAATGGATTATCACGTATGTCTGGCACCCTGAACTTCGTCCCGCCGATCATCAGCGTCGATGTCGAAGACTGGCCACAGTCCAGTTGGGATCGTGAGTTGCCGATCACGTCGCGTGCCGCGGACAATACACGCCGGCTGCTGGACCTGCTCGAGCAGCTTCGTGTGCGCGTGACGATGTTCGTGCTGGGCAAACTGGCCGAACAGTTTCCTGACCTTGTCGGCGATATCAATGCCGCCGGCCACGAGGTGGCCAGCCATGGTTATGGTCACGTTGAGATTTTCAAGCAATCGCGATCTGAGTTTGCCCAGGACCTGAAGCGCAGCAAGGACCTGCTCGAACAGATCATCGGCAAGCCCGTCCGCGGGTATCGCGCGCCGGACTTTTCAATCATCCGCCGCTCATTGTGGGCGTTGGATGAGTTGGCTGCGCAGGGATTCGAGTACGATTCGAGCATTTTTCCGGTGAGCCGACCGCGATATGGAATCCCCGATTGGCCCGTAGGCCCGACACGCGTGCTCTTGCCCCAGGGACGCAGCATCCTGGAGTTTCCGATTGCCAGCTATCGGCTATGGGGGAAAAACTGGCCGGTCGGCGGCGGTGGCTATCATCGGTTGTTGCCGGGTCCGGCCGGGAGATGGCTGGCGCGGCGCGTGATGCGGGGCCGTCCGTTTGTATTCTATTGCCACCCCTACGAATTCGATCCGCGAGAGTTCGCGGAGATCACGTTGAAGATTCCGCTTAAAATTCGCCTACATCAGGGTCTTGGCCGGGGCCGATTCGAATCGCGATTTGCCTCGCTCGTCGGCCGCTTTGGCGGATGTCGCGTAATCGATTGGATCGATGGCCACGACTGGCCCGACTTTCAACCCGGCCCACTAGAGCCGGCGATGGTGGACGCATAATGGTTGACATGCCGCGTACTTCCTCCCTGTCCGTCCCACCGCCTCCGAGTGCCGGGCCCATTCCGATGAACGTACCTTACTTCCGTCCCGCCATCGGAGAAGCTGAGATTGCGGAGGTCATTGCCTGCCTGCGCTCTGGTTGGTTGACCAGCGGTCCAGTCACCAAGCGGTTTGAAGCCGAGTTTGCGACGGCAGTCGGTGCGAAGTACGCAGTGGCGGTCAATTCATGTACGGCGGCACTGCACCTGGCGACCGAGGCACTGGGTCTGGCGCGCGACCAGGCCGTGCTCGTACCCACGATGACATTTGCGGCCACGGCTGAGATCGTACGTTACTCCGGCGCCGTACCGATCCTAGTGGATTGCAATCCGCACACGTTCAACATGGACCTGGCGGACGCCGAGCGCAAAATTGAGCTGCTGCGCGCGGGCGCGCTGCCGGCCACCCAGGGCGAGCAACCGCGTCCGGTCGGAATTCTGCCGGTACACGTAGCTGGTCTGATGTTGGACGTCGACGCCGTTCACGCGCTGGCTCGACGGCACGGCTTGTGGGTTGTCGAAGACGCCGCGCACGCCCTGCCCGCCGCGTGGCGAGCGTCGCCGGATCGGTCGTGGCAGCGATGCGGTCAGGCGACGGCCGCCGTCAGTTGCTTTTCATTTTATGCCAATAAAACGATCACCACCGGCGAAGGGGGCATGGCCGTCACCGACGACGCGGCCCTTGCCGATCGGATGCGCATGATGTCGCTGCACGGCCTGTCGCACGACGCCTGGGCCCGCTACACGAACAGCGCAAGCTGGGACTATCAAATCATCGAGGCCGGCTACAAGTACAACCTGACCGCCGTGGCCTCGGCGATCGGCGTGCACCAGCTCCAGCGCGCCGAAGCCATGCGCCTGGAACGCGAGGCGGTCGCGAGCAACTATCTCGACGACCTTGCCGACGTTGCGCAAATCGAGCTGCCCGTGGTCGATAACAATCGCATTCACTCCTGGCACTTGTTTCCGATTTGCTTGCGTCGGGAGAGACTGGCGATCAACCGGAATATGTTCATGGAAAAACTGAAGGCCGCCGGCGTGGGCTGCTCAGTTCATTGGCGGCCGCTGCATTTGCATCCTTATTACCGCGATCGTTTCGGCTGGACTCCCGAACTCTGTCCGATTGCATCCGCTGTTTGGGAGCGCCTGATCAGCCTTCCGCTGTATCCGGGCATGACCGGTCCAGAGCGCGCACATGTCGTACGCGTTGTCAGGGATTTGTGCGAGCAGAATCGAGCGTGAATTCAACCGCTCAAGTCGTCGCCGGTCAGGGGCCCACGCCAGCGGCCACTTCTCGGTCGGTCAGCACCGCGGTATGGGGTTTTCTGGCGGTCAGCCTGCCGGGGATGCTGCTGTTCGGCGATTTGGCCATCGCGCTGGCGCGGGGATGGCGGATTGCATCGCGGCTCGATACGGCCATGCTTTGGCTGTCCGCAGGCTGGCTGTTGGCGATGACGGTGCTATTGGCCGTACCGGCTGGCCGGCGGTGGTACGGCCGCTGGCGCGGACAATTAATTCTCTTGAGTGGAAGCCTGTGCCTCGCCTGGCTGGCGGCCGAGCTGCTGCTCGGACCGGTGTTGGCGGCGGTGGTCGAGCCGTTCCATTGCCGCCGTCCCGGTCTGGAATTCGTTTATCGTCCCCGGCCGGGCATCATGCGCGACGTGAGTCCCGAAGCCCACGTGCACTTCAATGCCTGGGGCGTTCGCGGCGACGACCCGCCCCCTCGGGCCGGCGTCTCTCGCATCTTGTGCGTCGGGGGCAGCACGACCGGTTGCACATACTTGGATAACTCCAAAACCTGGCCGCATTTGTTGGGGCAAGACCTGGAGGCGGCCGAGCCCGACAGAGGCTGTTGGGTCGGCAATATCGGGTTACCAAGTTTTCGCAGCATCGAGCACTTGCAGTTCATCGAACAATCACCGCGGGTGGACGAGATGGACTGTCTGATCGTTCAAGCCGGCGTCAACGACTTTATGTCGTACATTTCCGGTCCGCGGCCCGTGCCGTTGTGGACCCTTTCGCGCGTCCGGAAATTAGTGAGATCGCTTATGAACCAGTATGTCGAATCGAGCATCGAGATCGAAGACACGGCCGGCCAGGTCTACCAGCGCCGCCGAGCGATCCGCTCGGCCGCGGCGATCGATCACAACTCGCCGGACCTGGAGCGGGGATTGCGCGAGTATGCCGATAACATTCGCGCGATCATTGACGCTTGCCGTCGGCGCAAAGTTCGCATCGTGTTTACGACCCAGCCGGTGTTCTGGAAAGCCGACCTTGATCGTGAGAATGAGGCTCTATTGTGGTTTGGTCAGTTGCACGACGGGCGCTATCTGTCGGTCGATCAATTGCGCGCCGGAATGGACCGCTACAACGAAACACTCAGCCTCGTTTGCCGTGAGCACGGCGTTGAACTGATTGACTTGAGCCAGCTCAACGGTGATCCCGCGATCTTTTACGACGACTGTCATTTCACCGAGACCGGTGCCCGCCAGGTCGCGGCGATTGTGGCCCGCCATTTCATGGAGCATCCCCTGCAACAGGCCGCCGCGCCATGACCGCCATCCTTGGCATCTCGGCCTTCTATCACGATTCTGCGGCTGCACTGGTTGTCGACGGCCGGATTGTGGCGGCGGCGCAAGAGGAGCGCTTCACGCGCACCAAGCACGACGAGAGATTTCCAAAGCAGGCGATTGACTACTGCCTGGCGGAAGGTGGTCTTACGGCCGGCGACCTGGACTACGTGGGCTTTTACGACAAGCCCCTGTTGAAATTCGAACGTTTGCTGGAAACCTACCTTGCGACGGTGCCCGCGGGGTTTCGTTCCTTCTTGCAGGCCATGCCCCCCTGGCTCCGGCAGAAGCTGTATCTGCCGCGCGAGCTGAATCGAGGACTCGACCACAAATACAAGAAGCGCTATGTCTTCACCGAGCATCACGAGTCGCATGCGGCCAGCGCATTTTTTCCGTCGCCGTTCGACGAGGCCGCGATCTTGACCCTCGACGGCGTCGGCGAATGGGCTACAGCCAGCTTCGGATCGGGTCGTGGCAACCGAATCACGCTGACCCACGAGCTCCGGTTTCCACACTCGTTGGGAATGCTCTATTCGGCCTTCACCTATTTCTGCGGTTTTCGCGTCAACTCGGGCGAGTACAAGCTGATGGGTCTGGCGCCCTACGGAGAGCCGAAGTACGCCGACGTGATTCTCGATCGGCTGATTGACCTGAAACGCGACGGGTCGTTTCGCATGGACATGCGGTACTTCAACTACTGTCAAGGACTGACGATGACCTCCGGCGAGTTCGACCGGCTGTTCGGCGG
>CAZUPX010001184.1:0-5239 GCA_964622155.1 uncultured Planctomycetaceae bacterium
GAGCATGGCCGGCGTGCTCTCCTGCTACGACTGTGAAAGCGGCAAGGAGCTGTGGAAAGAGCGCGTGGGCGTCAAGTATTCGTCGTCGCCGCTGATTGTCGGCAAGCGGGCGTACTTTCTGAACGACGAAGGCGAAACCAAAGTCATCGAGCCCGGCGAAAAAATGGCCATCGTCGCCACCAGCAAGCTCGACAGCTCGACTGACGAGCTGTTCCGCGCCGCCCTGGTCCCTAATCAGGGCCAGCTCCTGATCCGCTCGACGAAGTATCTGTATTGCATCGGGGCGAAGTAGGTCAGGCACTCCGTGCCTGACTAACGAGGATGTAAAACGCAGAGGGCGCTGAGAACGCAAAGACGTTGAAGAGGAGCGATGGCCAACTGAACGTCCCCTCTGCGTCCTCCGCGTTCTCTGCGTTTCTATCGTATTAATTCGCTGTCTCATCAGGCACGAAGCGCCTGCGCTACTCCTTCCTCGCGTTCAGCTTCTCATCTGGAATCCGCAAGTCTTCCAGAATGCGGCCGTGGACGATCGTCTCTTCGATGATCCGGGGCACGTCGGCGAGGGTCACGCCGCCGTACCAGATTTCCTGCGGATAGACGACCACCGTGGGGCCGAGCTCGCACTGGTCGAGGCAGCCCGACTGGTTGGCGCGGACCAACGGGCCAAGTTCGCGGCGCTTGAGCTCGGCTTTGAAGGCATTGCGCAAGGCATTGCTGCCGTCAGGATTGCAGCACCCGCGGCTGTTCCCCTCCTCGCGGCGATTGCAACAGACGAAGATGTGGCTGGTGAATTTCGCCATGATGGTCTGGCCGAGCGGGCAAATCCGAGATGTCAGATCGTCATTCCTCGGCGGTCGGTGCGGCAGGGGGCATCGGCTGCCATCCGATCCGGGCGCCCTCCAGCAGCCCGGCCGATTTGAGCGAGTGGAGCTTCTGCCGCTGCCGAGTCGCCGCGTGCTGATAGTTGAGGCAGACCGCCAGAATCAAGGCCACCCACGTCAGGCCGGCCAACAGCGAACGGAGGCTGAACTGCCCACGTCGTCGCTTGGCAGTTTGCTGATCGCTGCTGGTCGTGAAGTCCATATAGGTTATGGTACTGTTTTTGCTCGCTCTTGCCGCCCCCGGCGGCGGTCAAGATTGACACTGGCATGGCAGTGCGCCGGCCTCATCGAGGCCAGCTACAGTCGGAGACCGGCTACAACTACGGCATGCCGGGACGTAATCACTCTAATACACAACTTCAGCAAGCGCAATACGGAGGTTTCGTCATGGTCGCTCCGAAGATTTTGGCGTTTGCTGGCAGCACGCGGCGAGCGTCGTGGAACAAGATGTTGGTGCGGATTTCGGCGGCCGGCGCACGCTCGGCTGGCGGCGAGGTCACCGTCGTCGATCTGGCCGACTATCCGCTGCCGTTGTTTGATGAGGATCTGGAAGCCGAGCACGGCCTGCCGCCCAACGGGCGTAAGATCAAGGACCTCTTCCTGTCGCATCAGGGGTTATTGATTTCTTGTCCGGAATACAACAGCTCGATCACCGCCGTGCTGAAGAACACGATCGACTGGGCCTCGCGGCCGGTGGCGGGTGAACCGCCATTGGCATGTTTCACTGGGAAGGTGGCCGTTTTGATGAGCGCTTCGCCGGGGGCGCTGGGCGGTTTGCGCGGACTCGTTCATGTGCGGGCCATCCTGGGCAATATCGGGACCCACGTGCTGCCCGACACGATCTCCATCCCCCAGGCGGCCGGTGCCTTCGACCCCACGGGGGCTCTGGTGGATTTGGCCCGGCAGGCCAAGGTCGAAAAGCTGGGGGCCGAGCTGGTCCGCGTGATTGCCAAACTCTATGCGTAGCGTGGTGGATTTCACACCAGAAGGCGAGCTATCAACGTTATTCCCCCCATAGCGATACGCGTTTTTTCAAATCGTGCTTGCCTGTCGGGCGATGGCTGACAAAAATAGTGGAGCGCTGCGACGCGCGGCTTCGATTCGATCCCGCCGCGTGAAGTTTTCTCGACATCGACTTCGCCATGGAAGCTGGACATGGACGCTAACGAGCCCGACGCCGTATTGATCGATCGCGTGTGCGCGGGCAAGACCGTCGCATTCGACGAATTGGTGCGGCGCTATCAATTGGCGCTCGCGCGCGTGGCACGCAGCCGGTTGGGCCGCGCGGATTGGGCCGACGACGTCGTGCAAGAAACTTTTCTGGCCGCCTTCAAGTCCTGCGCCAGCTACGATCCTCGCTACAGCTTCCGCACCTGGTTGTGGACGATCCTGCTCAACCAGTGCCACGCCCACTATCAGCGCCGCACGCGCGGCGCGACAGTCGAGCAGTGGTCTGGCGCAAGTCAATGTGCTCGAGACGGCAGCGAGCACAGCGAGTCGAACTCTCCGCTGGGCGCGCTACTGGCCAAAGAGCGGCGCCAGCAGTTGGAGCTGCTGCTGGCGCAGTTGACCGTCGTGCAGGCAGACGCCTTGCGGCTGAGATTTTTCGGCGGTCTGAAGTTTCAGGAAATTGCCGAGGCGATGCAATGTAGTTTGAATACGGCCAAGAACCGAGTCCGGCTGGGACTGGTTCGCATGGCCGAGTTGCTGGGATCGACCGACGCTTGCCAAACCGCGTCCGGCGATTGGGAAGTGGAGTGACAGCCTGATGAACTGCGATCAAGTTTTCGACGTCCTGACGCGCGGCCCGTTTCCGACTGGGACCTCGTGCGACACGCTGGTCGAAGCGCATTTGCGCGGCTGCGCCGATTGCCGGCGGCTGGCCGAGGCACTGCGCCCCGCGCTCGAACTATTTCAGGAAGCTATCAACCCGGAAGAGAGCCGCGACTTGCCAGGCTACTGGTGCGCGGTGGCCACGGACCGCGTGCAGCCGGTCGTGACGTCGGCCAAGGAATCGCAGCCGCGCCGGGCTGCGCGGCGCGCCTGGTCCGAGACACCGGTCGTGAAGAACTTCTCGCAACTGGCCGTGTGGCGATTGGCGGCCGCCCTGCTGTTGGGCGTGACCGTCGGAACCGTGATGAGCGCTCGAGGAACTTTGGACGCATTTGCGCCGCTTCCGCCTGGCGCAGGTAGCCGTTCGGTGCTCGTGTCGCCCGAAGATGACGGTCCACCGCAACTGAATTCGTCGCTGTTCAAGGAATTGGCGGCGTTGCCGGCCGCCTGTTTCCGGCACAAGCCCGGCGTGGCGCCGCGCTACAGCGTCACCACGCCGCAGGTGCTGGCGCAGGCCAACCTGGCCAATCTCAACTGCTGCATCGAGTGCCACAACGCCAGCTCCGAGGCGGTCTCGGCCAGCGCCACGCTGACCGTCAGCCAGGCCTGCCAGATCTGCCACAAGGAGTGAGGCGCCCGCGGGTGTCGAACCGCTTGCCGGCCGTCGCCGGGGTTTACTGACTGCGGCCGATTTTCTCAGGGCGGTTACAATTCTTTCCGCTTCTCGCCAATCGGCAGCCGCGGCGTACGTACCACATTCCTTTACACCAGCGCCTCGAACCGCCACACTAGTTGTCAATCGATTCTGGCAATTTGTTTCGCACTGCTTCTGGGAGTTGAACCATGAAAAAGGCGTGCTTGTGGATGGTCGTTGTCGTGTTGGCGGCCTCGGGCGTGTCGGCGGCGGCCGATATCAACAGCGAGGGATGGATCAAGCTGTTCGACGGCAAATCGCTCAACGGTTGGATGGCCAGCGAACGGCCCGAGCAGTGGAAAGTCGAGGACGGCAAGATCGTGGCCGGCGGCGAGCGCAGCCATTTGTTCTACGCCGGCAACGATCCGAACAACCCGCCCGAGTTCGAGAACTTTCACTTCCAGGCCGACGTGATGACCACGCCACACAGCAACTCGGGCATTTACTTTCACACGCGGTATCAGGATGGCGGCTGGCCACAGATTGGTTTCGAGGCCCAGGTGAACAACTCGCACGGCGACCCGGTGAAAACCGGCAGCATCTATCACATCGTCAAAAACTACGTGCCGCCGGCCAAGGACAACGAGTGGTTTACCGAGGAGATCATCGTCAACGGCAAGAACATCCAGACCAAGGTCAACGGCAAGATCGTTTGCGACTATACCGAGCCGCCCGGAGTCACCGGGCCGATGGAAAAGGTCAACAAAGGGACGTTTGCCCTGCAGGCCCACGATAAGAAGAGCACCACTTACTACCGGAACATCGCCGTCAAGCCGCTCAAGGCCAAATGAACGGCCGCGTGAGCGTTTGATCTAATCGACCGCCCGGGTGGCACAGACGCCGCAAGCGGCGTCTGTGTGCCGTCAGGCACAAGAGGCCGAACCCTCGCCGACGCCTCGCCAGTGAGCGTTGCCTCTTGTAGCAAACGCTACCCAGACGCATTGCCTGCGTCTGGGCCACCCGGACTGACACTTTGCCAGTTGCACAACGTTTTGCACGGGCGAGCGTTTTTTTCGGTCGATTTGTAGCGCTTATGCCGATTGGCCGCCGGGTGCCCACGGTCCTGGTCGCCTGCCCTCGCTTGAAAGGGGTAAACTAGGAAAGTAGTATGGCCGTTTGACTATAATGGGTTGGTTTGCCGGCCAACCGTCCCTTTCGAGAGAAGAGTGCCATGATGCTTCGCTTTGCTCGCGTCGCCGCTCTTGCTGTGCTGTTGTCAGCCTTTACGCCGGCGTTTTGGCTGGGGGCACAAGAGGCCGTGCTGTCTGAGTTTTACGGAACGGGCGTCCATCAGTACTTCGCCGGTAACTACGACCAGGCCGACAGCTTCCTGGCGGCCGCGATCAACGGCGGCACAAAGGACCCGCGGCCGTATTACTATCGAGCGCTGGTCGACCTGAGGCTGGGCCGCTCGCCCAACGCCAACCTGAAAAAGGCTGCGGCATTTGAAAGCGCGGACATTAACCAGATCTATCCCGTCGGCAAGTCGCTAGAGCGCGTACAAGGCGCACAGCGAATGACGATCGAGCGCTACCGCCAATTAGCACGGGCCGAAGCTCACCAGCGGCAACTGCGCCGAGACGAGGCGCGCTACGAGCAGCGGAAGCGGGCGGAGGCCGACGTCCTTCGTCCCAGCGTAACGCCGCCGCCGTCGGAAAAAGTGCCACCGGTGCCGGCACCGGCGGCCGACGCCGACGACCCATTTGCCGAAGACGCCAAGCCGGCCGCCGAGCCCCCTGACGCCATGCCCGCCGAGGACGCACCTCCTGCCGCGGCGCCAGGCGACGATCCGTTTGCCGAGCAGCCAGCGGCCGACGAGCCGGCCGATGCG
>CAZUPX010001185.1:0-5492 GCA_964622155.1 uncultured Planctomycetaceae bacterium
CGCGCACGGTCACCTTGCCTGGCACGGTCATGTCGATCGTGCTGCCCAGCGGCCGCGAGTCGACGCTGAACTCCAGGAGCGGCCCGTTCGTGATGAAACTCTTGCCCGCCGCCAAGAGCTCCAGCCAGCCGGTTGGCGTGACGGCCCTGTCGGACGTGACATAGACCCGCGAGAAATCGTAGATGAACCAATCGGTGCCAGTCGAGAACGGCACGGACAGGCCGATGTTCAAGTAACGATAATAGGAATCCTTGTAACTGCCTTTGATGCTGCCGTCGAAGATGTTGTTGGCATGTACGCGGCCGGTGATCCAGTTGGGGATGTCCTCGAAACCAAACAGGTTGTGCGCCCAGATGATCTTGCCGCCGGTGCGGCGCGCTTCATCGATGCCGGCTTGCAACGGCGGCGCGTCGCTGCCGGTGCCCATTATGCCCGGCCCGATACTCACCGGCTGGATGACGTACGGGATATCCAACAGCAGGATGTGCCCATAGCCCTCGCCGTGCGTGCCAAAATTATGCCGATGTTCCTGCCCGTTTCCAAAGTGCACGTGGCCGTTCGAGAGTCGCTGGAGATCTTGACGCGAGTATTTGTTGCTTGTGTATTCTAAATCGGCTTTGGCCCGCTCGAGATACGAAATGAACACGATGTCGAGGCCGTCGGCCAACGGCACTTCTCGCAAGTAGCGATCGGCCTGTTCTTTGCTCAGCTTCATCAAGTGCAGGTGCGTGTTGCCGGCCAACCGTCCGCCGCGCCGGGCGCGGTAAAACCGCACCAGTGGAATCTCGAGCTTGGCTTGTGTCTTGCCGCTCAGGTCGACAGGCCGGCTGGCCAATTCGGTCTCCAAGCCTGACAGAGCTTTGACGACCAACCGTGCTTGGGGCACGTGGATCGTGGTGGTCGTGGGCAAGACCCACCACTGGTGGATCGGCCCTTGCTGCTCGATGCCCCGGCCACGATTGACCAGCTCGGCGACTTGGATAGGTTGGCCCGTATCGTCGACGAGTTGCACGATGCCTGGCAGCGGCTCGTGCGATTCGCGGTCCACCAGCGACAGCTCGAGGGCACAAATGGTCGGCGGTGGCTCGGCTGCGCTTGGGATGGGCACGAGCGACACCGCGACCAGCCAAGCAACGAGGCGCGAGATCATACTCCCAGTAACCCTCCGGCAGACGATTGTAGTGGCGGGCAGTCGCAGACGCCAACCGCACGCCTCGACGCCGGAATAGTCGATACAAAGTGAGAACGAGCCAAACTCGCTTTGCCCGCTCGAAGGACGTGCCCTGCGGTTGCACGTCGATTGGCGCTAGTTGCCAATAGACGTCAGGACCGTCGGCGAGTCATTCCGCGTGCTGGCTGCGGAATTCGAGCGGGCTAACGTGGTCAGGCTAACCTTCGACGACGCCGAGGTCGAGCAAGCAATCAGGCACGAGGGTGCCTACGGCGACCATCGCATTGGCGCGACTCGGATGTCCGGCAGCCCCGCTCTAGGCGTGACTGACCGTGACTGTCGCGTGCACGAGCTGGACAATCTGTATATCGCCAGTAGCTCAGTGTTTCCCACCTCAAGCCAAGCCGATCCCACGCTCAACATCGTGGCTCTGGCATTGCGGCTGACCGATCGTCTCAAGCGGTCTGCCCAACGACACATCGAGCTATCGGCCGCGACGGTTTGAGGCCGCTTGATCGAATCAGGCCAGGCGTGCGTCTTAACGCACCAAGCCGGCCTCGCGGCGAGCCTTTTCGATCCACACGCGGCTGCGACCCTGGACCCGCTCCATCAGCTTGCCCCAGTCCTTGACGGGCTCGCGTTGTTCGGCCTGCACGGCTTGTCGCAGAGCGTCCGCGGCGGCGTCGGGACCCGACACGTCATATAGAGCCAACGCGCGGTGGTAATGATACAGGGCATTCTGGGGATCGGCTTGGGCGGCCGTTTCAAACGCGCCCAGGGCTTCGTTCATCGAACCCTTGCGGAAAGAGTCGAGGCCGTTCTGAAAGGCTGCGTTGCCGGCCTTGCGATAGCCGGCCAGCCGGAAGCTTGCCTGGTTTGCGTCGGCTGATTGGCCCTCGTCGATCGCCTCGGGCTGACCTTCTTCTCCCAGCACGCGGTCGGAGATGATCTGAGCTTCGGTGGGCACGCCGGTGGGCGCGGCCGAGCCGCCGCACGAGGCATACGCGCCGCAGCCGCCGCAGTCATTGCCAGAGTCGGCGCAGGATGGCGCCAGGCAGCCATAACCGCAACCGTATCGCCAGGCTTTGTGGGCCGCGTGTTTGGCGCACAAGTGTTTGATAATCGGGAAGCACACGTGGTGGCGGCACTTGTAAACGCACGGGCCACACGCGCCACAGCCATAGCAGGCCGTCGGGGCCGGACAGTAACCAATCGCACTCGGATAATAGCCGCAATAGTGCGACCAATAGTACCGGCATGCCTCGGCCTTGCTCGAGAACGCCGCCAGAATGGCCAGCGAAAGGATTCCAGTCCAGATAGCTTGCTTGCCCATGACGCGGTTCCGGTTCGATGTTCGATCGCACGACAAAACAGTTGGGAAACTCAAAGGCCTCATCGACCGCGCGCCGTGCCACCCTTTAAAGCTGAGTAAAGAGTGCCGGTTGTGCGCGATAGGACGATTGCGAGACGCCCAGTGGCACTCCGAAAAGTCGTCGACTTTTTCGTTCCGCCGCGTGGCACACTTCGTGCTGACCTCGTGTATGATGTCGGCGGCTCACGAACCGAAGGCGGCCAGGTAAACTTCAGCCATGGCAAACGTCGAAACCGCGCGCGGCCCAATCGACGTGGGGCAACTGGGCGTCACCTTGATGCACGAGCACGTGTTCGTGCTCGACACCGAGATACTTGCCAATTACCCGGAGGATTGGGGCGACGAAGAGCGGCGAGTCAGCGACGCGGTCGCGCGCTTGAACGAGCTCAAGTCACGCGGCGTCGATACGATCGTCGATCTGACGGCGCTGGGCCTGGGGCGTGATATCCCGCGCATCCAGCGTGTCGCCCAGCAGACTCGGATCAACATCATCGTCGCGGCGGGTATCTATACCTACTGCGACCTGCCACACTACTTTGCCTTTCGCGGGCCGGGCACTCCGTTTGGTGGGCCCGAGCTGATCGCCGAGATGTTCGTGCGCGATATCGAGCAGGGCATCGCCGGCACGGGCGTGAAGGCAGGTATCCTCAAGTGTGCCACCGATGAGGCCGGACTCACTCCGGGCGTGGAACGAATCTTGAGAGCGACGGCTCAGGCTCATCGCCGCACCGGAGTGCCCATTTCGACACACACTCATGCTCGACGCCGCGTCGGTCTCGATCAGCAGCGCGTATTCCGTGAGGAAGGCGTTGACCTCGCGCGCGTCGTGATCGGCCATTCGGGCGACCCCACCGACCTCGACTACCTCAAACAGCTCATGGCGGCCGGCTCGTTCATCGGGATGGACCGCTTTGGACTCGACACCATCCTTTCGTTCGATGAGCGCGTGGACACCGTGGCCCAACTGTGCCGCCGCGGACACGCCGCTCAAATGGTGCTGTCACACGACGCGGCCTGCTTCAATCATTGGCTCCCCGAGCAGCAATTGGCGGTCGCTTTGCCGCGCTGGCACTACAAGCACATTCACAACGACGTCATACCCGCGTTACAGCAAGCAGGCGTGTCCGACGACCAATTGCACACCATGCTGGTCGACAATCCGCGCCGCATCTTCGAGAAGCAGGGGGCATACTGATGCCTCAAATTCGCCCATTCGACCAGTCGGCCATCTCTCGCGGCCCGGACGGCATCGCGCGGTACGACGAGCTGGCGCCATCGCTGGTAGCGATGCTTCGCGCGACGGTCGAACGAGCGCCGAGCGCCGAGGCGGTCGTCGAGGTTGGCGGCCAGCGGATCACGTACCGAGAATTATGGGACCGCTCGGCTCGAGTCGCCGGCGGATTGCGAGACCTGGGCATCCGGCGTGGAGACCGAGTGGCGATACGACTGGCCAACGGCGTCGACTGGTGCCTGGCATTCTTCGGCGTTCAACTGTCGGGCGCGATCGCGGTACCGGTCAACACGCGGTTCAACGAATCGGAAGTCGAGTACGTCATCACCGACTCCGGCAGCAGGTTCGCGTTTCTTCCAGGCGCGGCGCTGCCCGAGGGGCCGAGCAAGGCGGTTGACGATCTTTCGCCGGGCGATGTCTCGGCCATTTTCTACACCAGCGGCACCACGGGCTTTCCCAAGGGCGCGATGACCACGCACGAGGGTTTTCTGTCGAACATCGAGACCTGCCGGCGCATTGCTCCGCTGCCGTTTGACGGCAGCTTGCGCACGTTAGTGTCGGTGCCGCTGTTTCACGTCACCGGATGCAACAGCCAGCTTTTGACTGCCTGCGCCGGCATGGGCACCACGGTCATCATGCCGTCGTTTGACGTGCAGACGTTTCTGGAGCTGATCGGCCAGGAGCGAATCAACTCGGTCGTCTCGGTGCCGGCGATTTTTTGGCTGGCCATCAATCAGCCGAACTTTGGCAGCTTTGACATGCAAGCGGTTCGCTACGTGATGTACGGCGGCGCGCCGACGCCGCCCGATCTGGTGGCCAGCATTCTGCAATCGTTTCCGAACGCGCGCGTGGGCAATGGATTCGGCCTGACCGAGAGCTCGTCGGTGGCGACGTTTCTGCCGCACGAGTACTCGCGCTTGCGCCCTGAAACTGTCGGGTTCGCCGCGCCGGTGGTCGACCTTAAGCTGGACGATGTCTCGGCCGATTCGGGCGTGGGCGAGCTATTAATTCGCGGCCCGAACATCGTCAAAGGTTACTGGAACAAACCCGAGGCGACCGCCGAGACGTTTCAAGATGGTTGGCTGCACTCGGGCGACCTGGCGCGGCTGGACGACGAGGGTTTCGTGCAGATCGTCGACCGCAAGAAGGACATGGTCAATCGTGGCGGCGAGAACGTGTATTGCGTCGAGGTCGAAAACGCGTTGGCGGCGCATCCGGCCGTGTTCGAAGTGGCCGTCATGGGCGTGCCCGACGTAATGATGGGCGAAAAGGTGGGCGCGGTCGTCGTGCCCAAGCCCGGCCAGCGGGCCGACATCGGCGATATCCTGGCCTTCGCCCAAACCCGGCTGGCGGATTTCAAGCTGCCGCAATACGTCGTCGTCCGCGGCGAGCCACTGCCCCGCAATCCCGGCGGCAAGATTCTGAAGAAACAGTTGCGCGAGGCCGTCGATTGGGGCCAGGCGGTGAGGTAGAAATCTGCACGCCGTCTGTAGCCGAAGTCAGTCGCCCTGGCCTGACAGAGGCCAGCTACGGGAATTGTTGATCTCCGTCTGCGAGCACTTCGCCCAACTGCGTCACTTCCTGCCGGCTGCCCACGACCAGAGTGGTGCGTTGGTGCAAGCTCGTCGGTTGAATGTCGAGCGTTCGCTGCCGGCCGTCGGTGGCCATGCCGCCAGCTTGTTCGGCAAGAAACGCGATCGGGTTGGCTTCGTACATCA
>CAZUPX010001186.1:0-4704 GCA_964622155.1 uncultured Planctomycetaceae bacterium
CGAATTGCCGGCACGGTCCAGGACACTCCCATTTCGCCCAAGGACATCCTGGCGACGATCTACCACTTGCTGGGCATCGATCCCGAAGCGACCATTCGCGACCGGCTGGGCCGACCTATCGCGATTGCCGGCGAGGGCAAGGTACGACACGAGCTGCTGGCGTGATCGGCAAGGGGCTGCACTTGCAGGGCCACTAATCTGGGAACACGCCTGCCGCGCGAGAGTGCGCCGGGCTTGCGGTAAGTGGCCGGTTATGACAGTCGTGCGGGCCCAATCAACCACGAGGATACTTGCCCATGCGATCGATCTGGATGGCGTGCATTGGTGCCGGCGCGATCATTGAAACTCTTGGCTTGGTGATGGGCGCCGAATTCAACCCGACGGCGCAGGAGAGAATTGTCTCCAGCGGGTCAAAGCTGGAACTGCTGTGGAGCGACGGTGAATTCACCGAAGGTCCAGCACCGACGGCCGACGGCGCGATCCTGTTCTCCGACATCGGCAACCGCATCTTGCGCTTCGATCCGGCCAGCGGCCGGGTCAGCGTGTTTCGCGATCCCAGCGGCAAGTCAAACGGACTGAAATTCGATCCGCGGGGCCAGCTCGTGGCCTGCGAAGGGGCGGCGCCGGGGGGCAACCGGCGAATTTCAATCACCGACCGGCAGGGCCACGTTCGCACGCTGGCCGATCGATTCGAAGGCAAACGGTTCAATAGCCCCAACGATCTGGCAATCACAACCGGTGGCCGAGTTTACTTCACCGACCCGCGATACGTCGGAGATGAGCCGCGCGAGCTGGATTTCGAAGCCGTGTTCCTGGTCGAGCCGGATGGCGCGGTGCGCGTAGCGACGAGCGAGGTCAAGAAGCCCAACGGCATCATCGTCCCGCCCGACGGCGGCACCGTGTACGTTTCCGACAACGACAATCGCCCCGACGGCAACCATCAGCTTGTGGCGTTCACGATACGGCCCGACGGCACGCTGGCTGACAATCGCGTGCTCCACGATTTTGGGCCACGGCGTCGCGGCGTCGACGGAATGACGCTCGACGTGAACGGGAACATTTATGCCACCGCGGGCAGCGGGCCCGAAGCCGGGGTGTACGTGTTTGGACCGCAGGGGCAGCCGCTGGCCTTCATCGCCACGCCGGGCGACCCGACGAACTGCGTCTTTGGAGTGCGAAGCGAGGCCAGAACGCTGTACATCACCGCTGCCGCCGGACCGCCGAAGACCGACGGCAAACGCGCCTACGGCCTGTATCGCATTTCACTGGCGAATGCCGGCTATCATGTCTATCCCGGCGCGAAAAAATGACACCGTCGCTGCCCGCTTCGGCATCCGCATCTTGGGGTCGCTACGGGGGCGATGTACGTCCCTGGCATCTCAAAGCGGCAACAGCCCGGGCGCACGAGCTCGCTCGGGCCGCCACCACATGACCTCACGCAGAGGCTACTGTACCGGATATACAGGAGTTGGCGCGATGGTTCCGCCCATCATCCCGCCACCCATGCCGCCACATGGATCGCAGCAGCATTGGTTGGCATAGCCGGTTTGTTGGTAGGACGGTTGCGGGCAGCAGGGGTTGTACGACGCTTGCCTGCGCATACCGTTGTGAAAACATCCCATCGCCGTACACGCGGCCAGCGCTGTCGTAATCAAGACTAACCGCTTACACATCACAACTACTCCTATGTGAGACCACTGAGGATTTGCATGGCACATGGACTAGTCAGCGTATCGAACGCGGTACGCGAACGACTTTACGCGACCTACGCTCCGCGCCAGTTTTCACTAGTCGCGCCACCTTACACTTGATATCCGTGGGCTCGCGTGGTCATTTCGTCGCGCCAGCGCAAAACGGCAACGCTTCCGCAGCCGCCACCACACTCGCTTTGCAGCCGTGCCGCACGGTTATCACTGGCAGTTGTGCTACCAGCGACAAACATCGCAAGACCCGAGTGCGCGGCGCGCAACGCCGTTGCAAGAACTGAAGGCCAACGCCTACGGGCAACGGATTTGCCGGCTGTTCGGCCGCCGGGACACGCCTACGGCTTGGCGTCGACCCGCGGCGCCGGCACAAGTCGCACCTGCCGCAGGTCCATCACCGCCGGACCCGGTTTCGTGCGCGGCTTGACGACGAGCGTGTAACGCCCGGGCCGCGCGATTTTGAAATTGCCTACCACCTTGGGCACGAACTGCTGAAAGCCGCCGGTTTCCTCGACTGTGGCCGTCACCGTCTGCTCGCCCACGCCGAACTCGACCTGGCTACCGCCGCTGCCGGTTCCGCAGCCTTGAAGAATCTCCAACCGAAACTCGCCGGGCCGGTTGACTTGAAAGTCCCAGCTCACCCAGTCGTCGGCGCGCACCCAGAAGCCGAGCGTGCGCTTGTGCGGTAACGGTTCGTGCCGAAGCATCACGCCGTGTACCTCGGCCGTCGCGGCCCCTAACGTTATCGTGCCGTCAGCCGCCTGCGTGTCAGGAATGAATTCGGGGTTCGGCCGCGGCATCTGAGCGTCGACCTCCTTGAGCCAGGTCTCGAGCCGCGCGGCCATCTGGGCCGCGCGCTGAGGCTCGCGATCTGTGAGATTCGTCGATTCGCTGATGTCCTTGGCGACATTGAACAGTTCTTGCCGACCCTGCTCGTAAAACTGGATCAGCTTGAAGTCCCCCTCGCGGATCGCGGCGCCCGGCTTGCCGCCTTGGGGACTGTAGTGTGGATAGTGCCAATAGATCGGGCGATCGGCCAGCGCGCCCCGCCCGTGCAAAACCGGCTCGAGGCTCACCCCGTCGACGGTCGTCTTACCAGCAAGGTCGATGCCGCAAAGCGCGGCCAGCGTGGGCAGCAAGTCAATCGTGCTGGTAACCACATCAGTGGTGCCGGGCTTGACTTGCTCCGGCCACTTGACCACCAGCGGCACACGAATGCCTCCTTCATAGAGATAGCCCTTCCCCTCGCGCAGTGGAGCGTTGTTGGTCGCCGGCGTGTTGGGGCCTTCGCCGGTGGCGAGTCCCCCATTGTCGGAGGTGAAAATCACAATCGTGTCGCGCGTCAGTTCGAGGGATTCAAGCTTACGCACGACCCTGCCGACGCTGTCATCCATGCTTTCGACCATGGCGGCGTAGATCGAGTTTCGCTGCAGGCCCGCCGGTTTCGGGACTGAGTCGTACCTGGCGATCAGGTCGCTCTTGGCCTTCAGCGGCGTGTGGACGGCGAAGTGCGGCAGATACAGAAAGAACGGTCTGGCCTTGTTGGCCTCGATGAACTTCTCGGCTTCGGTCGTTAAGCGGTCGGTCAAATATTCTCCGGCGGGCGCGCTTTCCAAACCGGGCATCGCTCGCCCCTCGCGGGTGCGATAGGGCGAAAAATAATCGGCAGGCGATCCGACCGCGTCGCCGGCCAATGCGAAATCGAAACCTTGGCGCGTCGACTCGAAGCCCTTACCCCCTAAATGCCATTTGCCGATCGCCGCCGTGGCGTAGCCGGCCTCGTGCAAAAGCTCGGCCAGCGTGACTTCCTCCAACGGCAACTCCTGGCGAAAGTCTGGTCGCAACAGCCTGTGAGTCGGCCGGTCCTGCTGGCCGGGGTGATAGTCGGTCAGGTGCAACCGTGCCGGATACTTGCCCGTCATGAGCGCCGCACGGGTCGGCGAGCAAACCGGGCAGGCCGAATACGCTTGCGTAAACCGCACACCCTCGGCCGCCAGGCGATCGACGTTCGGCGTTCGGTAGAACTTGCTGCCGTAACACCCCAGATCGGTCCAGCCCAGGTCGTCGATCAGTACGATCACAACATTCGGTCGCCGCTCGACCGACGCGGCCGAGACTGACGTGGCACCCATCAGGGTCGCTAACCAGGCGATCGCCAGGAGAGAATCAGCGAAACGTTTGTGAAGTTGCGTGCGAAGCATGTTGGATGAGCAAATCGTTTCGTTTTCCAAGCCAGCGTGTCGCAAGGTGCCTTGTTGCACTTGGCAGTCTAAGCGGCGGGTTTGCATTTGTAAAAGAATTGGACCACTAGGGGCAACCGCGGTCACGGACCCAGATGGTGGTCGCGATGCAGTTGAGCCAGCACCGTGCGGTCGCCGATCCACTGCGTCGGAGGACTGGCGAAGTAGCCGGCCATCAGGTTTAAGCGCGCGGCGTACACGGCGCGGTGCTCGGGTGTGCTATACTGTTCGCCGGCCGCGACGCACCGCGTCCCTGATTCTCGTTAACTCGCATGGAGACTTGCACCATGAACCGCTTGACCGCCGTGGCATTGGCGCTGGCGATCGTTTGCGTCGTGGAAGGCGCACCGCGGTGCGCCGCGGACGACAATGTTGCCGGCACGGCGCCCTACGATGTCGTGATTCACGGTGGCACGCTTTATGACGGCGCTGGTGGCCCGGCGGCGCGCGTCGACGTGGCGATCCGCGGTGACCGGATCGCGGCGCTGGGCGATCTGGCTAAGGCGCCCGCGAAGCGCCGCGTCGATGCCCGCGGCCTTGCCGTCGCGCCCGGTTTCATCAACATGCTCAGTTGGGCTACTACGTCACTCTTGGCCGACGGCAAATCGCAAAGCGATATCCGTCAAGGTGTGACGCTGGAAGTCTTCGGCGAGGGCTGGTCGATGGGCCCTCTGAGCCCGCGGATGAAGAAGGAGATGATCGAGCGCCAGGGGGACATTAAGTACGACGTGCCGTGGACGACGCTGGGCGAGTACCTCGAG
>CAZUPX010001187.1:0-2348 GCA_964622155.1 uncultured Planctomycetaceae bacterium
AGTCCGGCGACCTTGCCGATCTTACCCTCGAGGCGGCGACCATCCTTGAGGCGTATCGCGGTCGCCGACGCGCTATCGGCCGACGCGACCAATGTGCCAGCGAGCACCAGAGCCAGCGATGATCGCAGCCAGCCCGGGCCCGATCGCCTCATAAGATGCTCCTCGGACTGCCGCCGATTTGTTCCGATGGAATTGCCCGACGTTCTTCTCTTCAATTCATTGTGTCCACTGGGGTTGCGAAGTCAATCGCGCGGACCCGGCGCCGGGCATTGACACACCGCGGCGGCAGACGGCATAACTGGAACGACGAAGGAAGGGGTTCGGGGCTAGGTGTTGGGGATTAGGGACGAGGACAAAAGAACGAGGAAGAATCCTGGGACGCGTGAGGAAGTCCGCGTGATTTCTCGAAAATCGTTGATGGTGCTGCTTAGCGGGGCCTGCGTTTTGCCTGTGGCAATCGCAGTCGTGGTGGGTGTGGCCCGGCTGCTGGGAGCGATGCAGGATGAATCCGGGGCGGCCGTGCTCGATCGAGTGGCCCTCACACTCGGTATCCTGTGGGCCATCGATCTGGTTTGCCTCGTGATGGCCCTGGCGATCAATACGCTGGGTCCGCCAAACGACTCACCATAGCATTCGAGTGGCATCCGCTCGGGGTGCCATGCTCAAGCGAGCATGCTTGTCCGGATCCCGCTCATTCCCAGCAAATGTCGGTGTTCTGGAAGCTGAGGATGAACTCGCGGCCGAAGGCGAGCGAAGCAGTCGAGAATCCGCGGGGCACCTGTCGCGCCAGCGAACGCTCGAGCGCCGCCACCGCGGTGAGCGCCGTGAGTTGATAGCCACTGAGCGTTTCCAACGTGGCTGAGACCGACTTGCCGTGGTCGTCGCTCACGCGGCCCCACAACGACGAGTGCGCCTTTTCGCGGACATCGTCCGAGGGCCCCTTGACATTTCGCTCGATCCACCATGTGCCCAGGTTCTTGAATGGCCACAAGCCCACTACCGGCAACAGCCAGCGTATCCGCCGTATGCGAGCGATTTGCTTAGGCGGGGCCGTCGTGTAGACCTCGATGTTGGGTATGCCAGTCGAGTAATAAGCGCTGGCCACGTCCCCCCAGGGGATTGTCATGGCCGATAGTTTCGCGTTGCGAAAGGGGATATCCATCGATTTCCAAGCCAGCGGCACGCGGCGAATCTGGCCGTCGATGCGCGCCCGGCCGCCGTGGGGCAGTCCTTCGGGCATGGTCTTGGCGGTGCCGGGGCTGAAGCCGCCGGTCGCGGCGAACGCCAGCTCGAGCCGCTTTGCGCCCGGCAATCGGTCGGCCAGCATCGCAGCCAGGCAATCGCTGGGCACGACGTCGAACCCGACGGCGGGAATCAAGGCGACCCCTGCCTGTTTCGCCCGCGCGGTCAGCGACGCCGCCAGTTCGATGACGTCAATTTCGCCGGTGATGTCCAGATAGTCGGTGCCCGCGACCAGGCAGGCTTCCATCATCAGCCGCGCGGTTTGCGAAAAAGGCCCCGCACAGTTCAAGACTGTGGCGAACCCTCGCAAGTGCTCGGCGATCTGGCTCGTTGTGCCAATGCTGAATGCGCGGCCTTCACAACCGAGCTCGCCCGCGAGTTTCGATACCAGCTCCTGATTTCGTCCGGCCAGCACGGGCTTCAGCTCCCGCTCCACCGCGTGCCGCGCGATCAGCCGGCCCGTGTAGCCGGTTGCTCCGTAGATTATCGCCCGCGGTGGGTCGCTCGAAGTACTCATGGAGCTACGAAAGAATCTCGCGCCGCCGATTCAGGTAATCCCACACGACGTACCGGTCCAGATCGCGCCCGGCGGTGAAGAACACACGGCCGCGGGTTGACTCGGCCAGGCGATAGGCAAACTGCACGTCCTCGCTCGACTGCGACCAGCTTGGCAAAAGAAAGATATTGATCGTGATCCCGTCGCGCTGGCAGCGACCCCCTTCGCGCAGCGTGGCCGCCTCGGTGCGCTGGTCGGGCGGGTACATCAGGTATAAATACGGCGTGTCGAGATGGGCCGTGGGCAACCCGTCGGTAATCAAGATGATCTGCCGGTTGGGTGTGTCCTGCGCCGCCAGAAATTGCCGGCCCATCTGCAGCGCGTGCTGGATGTTGGTAAAGTGCGGAGGGATGTAGTATTCGCTGGTGTCCTCGCGACTCATGTCCACTCGCAGCCGAACGATCGGATCGAACAGTGTAACCGGCTTGGGCATCAATGCCGCGATGTCGGGCGAGCGCACCGGCTTGGCAAACGTGTACATCTCGACGAACTGCAGGTAGTCGCCCGGATACTCACTGCGGATCAGCCCGTCGAGGGCCAGAGCCATGCG
>CAZUPX010001188.1:0-12312 GCA_964622155.1 uncultured Planctomycetaceae bacterium
AAAGTACACCGGCAATCGCGGGCCGTGGGCCCCGAGCAGCGCAGCCAGAGACGCAACGAGTGCCCGGTTTTCGGCATTGAGTGGGCTCTTGCCGCCAAAGTGCTGATAATGAGCGGCCACCTCAACGAGCCGCTGGCGAGACACGTTGCGGCCGCGCACCACGTTTTCCAGAAATGGCAGAACGTCGTCCGGCCCTTCGGGTCCGCCGAACGACACGACCAGAACAGCGTCGTAGGATTGTGCCACCAAGCCACCTCAGCGCGCGACGCGCTCGCGCCGTTGCGCTGGCGTCGGATGCTTATGACAACCAATGCCCAGCGGGCGACATTCGAATGACCCCGACGGGATTTGAACCCGTGTTATCGGCGTGAAAGGCCGGTGTCCTAGACCAGGCTAGACGACGGGGCCGCAGACCAATCGCATCGTCGTTGCTCGCGCGTCGACCGTGACGGGCTGTATAGCGGCACGCGCGTCGATTCGTCAAGGGGCTTGAGCCTCGCAGCAATCGACGAACCAGGTGACGATGATGTGAGGCGAGCGAACCATGAAAACGAAACTACGCTAGTTCGGCGGGGTCGACAAGAACCTTCACCCGGCGCGAACGAGGATCGCTCGACTAGACTTCGCCGGCAGCGCCGTTGCCTTTACCATCCGCTGGATCGCTGACAGGCAACTCGTTGCGGCGAATCGCATCGTAGACTTCGCGGCGATGGACTGGAATTTCTTTGGGCGCTTCCACCCCCAGTCGGACCTTGTCGCCTCGAATCTCCACGACGACGATCGTAATGTCATTGTTGATGACAATACTTTCGTTCTTCTTGCGGGATAGTACCAACATGGCCATTCCTTCGATGTTGTCCTGGGCCGTTCCTTTTATCGAACCCAGGTTGCGAACCTACGTCGTGCCGTACCGCCCACCCTCGAACCCTCTCTTGGGGGGCCGTCAACGTCTCGCGCAAGCCGCCTTGCTACCATTCACTCTACGGAGTCGGAGTCCAGAGTCAAGCTTTCCCAGCCTCTCGTTGGCGCTTTCTCGCACATTTTCGTAGATTGCGCGACACTCGGAGGTGGCACCACCTTCACGCAGTCGTCGCGCATACCCCAGATTATTTGCACCCGAGGGGTTCGACTCTCGCCAGCCGGCATCATTGGCCTGCCGCGCCGGCGGCCGTTTCGGCCACATCGGGAGACGAATTGCCCCGGTGTGGCCATGGCGACACTTGGGAGCAATTGTCGGGGTTGAGTTGATTGCCGCTCGCCAGCATACGCCCACGCTCGAGCCTAAAACGCGTGTGAATGATCGGCTTCAACTCGATGCGGGCAGAAGTCATTGAGCCGAGGCCGACTGCGCGCTGTCAGACACAGGCGGCAGGCCATGTGCGATTCCAAAATCGGCACTCGGTTTTTCCGCGGCGCGGCGCCTGAGCGCATGACGCACCGGCGAGCTGTGAGCGGACGTTGGCGGACCATCAATATTGGCGAATTCTCTGCCGTCGAGCGCCGGCAAATGTTCCTTCGCGCGTTTGTTCGCACCCGTGCGCGAACGTGCAGCGGGCGCTTGACAGCAACCTTCGCTTGCGGGCGTTTGGGTGCGGATTATAATATCAATGGCCCGATCAGTGATTCGATTGCGCCGCCGCAAGTTCTGACCGCGTAATGGCGGCGCGTGACGATCGCCCGGGAGTTGGAAGTCAAACGATGAAACGCTGGCTGAAGGACGTGTGGGAGGCGCTGTACACCGTTGCCTATGGCATGGTGATCACGCTGCGATATTGGATCATCACGTATCGCCCTGAGCGTCGCACGTTTACCGAACACTTCGAATACCCCGAGCTGCCGGTGCCGGTGGCTGCTCGTTACCGCGGCTTTCACCGCTTCGATCTCACGACTTGCATTGCCTGCGACCAGTGCGCGAAGGCGTGCCCGGTCGATTGTATTTACATTGGCAAGGAGCGGGCAACGCAGGGCAAGGGTTTCAAAATCACCGGCTTTACAATCGACTACTCGAAGTGCATGTTTTGTGCGCTATGCGTCGAACCTTGCCCCGTGGATTGCATCTTCATGGGAGGAACACACGACCTGAGTTGTTACAGTCGGGACGGATGCCTGGTTGACTTCGCGCGTCTGCCGGTGGACGTGGCCTGGGGCAGGGCCACGCTCAACCCCACGGCGGTGGCTGCTTCGAAGGTCATCGTCGAACCGGTACACGGCGGCCCCAATCAGTGAGAGACCCATCCATGACGAGCGAGCCCTATCGTCCGCGCAAGCTGTTTACACTCGAGCAGGCCAACGCGGTGTTGCCACTGGTGCGAGCCATTACGTCGGACCTGGTGCAGTTGTCGCGCGAAGTGATCGAGCGTCGCGAGCGGCTGGCATTTCTGTCCGGCGGACGGAGCGCCAACGCTCGCGATCCCTACAGCGAAGAATTGGCGCAAATCGAGGAAGAACTGGATAAGGATAGCAAGCAGCTTCAGGACTACGTCGAGGAGCTGCGCGAGTTGGGTGTCGAACCCAAGAGTGGTCCGGAAGGCCTGGTCGATTTTCCGGCCATGATCGACGACCGCCTGGTGTTCCTGTGCTGGAAGCTGAGCGAGAGCGAAGTACTCTATTGGCACGAGTTGGACGCGGGTTTCGCGGGTCGTCAATCACTCGTGGCCGGCAGCGTCTCGCCAGATGCCTCTGACCCGGACGAAACGATCTAGCGCGGCCGCGGCAACAGCCATCGCAGAGGGAAGGTAATCACCGGACATGGCCACACCCACCGCCATCGTGGCGTATTTGGCGCTATTCGTCGCCGTCGGTTTCTTGTTTCTCTTTGCCACGCTTCTGGTCGGGCGATTTCTGCGTCCGCATGCTCCCAATCAAGAGAAGCTCGAAATCTACGAGTGCGGCGAGCCGACGATCGGGTCGAGCTTCGTGCAATTTGACCTGCGTTTTTACGTCGTCGCGCTATTGTTCATCATTTTCGACGTCGAGGTCGCGTTCTTCTTTCCCTGGGCCACGGTGTATGGCAAGGCCACGCACTTGATGGACCCGAACCTGCCGAAAGTCTCGGCCGACGGACAATTGACGCCGGCCGCCACCGCGTTGTTTCATGAACTGGGAGTCAACCGGCCCGGCGTGCCGCCGTTGGACAAAGCGCAGGCACAGTCGCTGCCCTCGGACGCCTCCGCGGCCGAGCGCGGCGACCTGGCAATCGCCGATCTGGCGCGCACGATTGCCAAGATTTCGATCGTCGACATCGGCGCATTCTTCGCGGTGCTGCTGGTGGGATTTGCGTATGTGTGGAAGCGTGGCGATCTCGATTGGGTGCGGGCTTTGAGCAAAGAGCGGGCCATGCAGCCCACTCGCTCGACCGTCGTGGTCGAGGATGAGGCGCCGTTGATTTCCGCGTGACGCGCAGCTTCGCGCGCCTGTCGTTGGCAACAAACTACTTTCGCCTTTTCCCGCAAGTTTGAGACACCATGAGCGGCCAGACTTTTCTCGATAGACTCAAAGCGCGGTTCGGCGATCGCGTTACCGGCGCCAATCTGACGGCGCTCGACCCCTGGATCGAAGTGGCGCCCGAGGGTCTCGTCGAGTTGTGTAAGTATTTGCGCGACGAACCCGACTTGCGGTTCAACTATCTGAATTGCATCTCGGGCGTCGACTATTTTGAGCCCGACGCCAAGAAGGCCGCCAAGAACGATTGGCAGCCGCACGTCGAGGTCGTGTATCACCTGTCGAGCGTGGTCAACAAGACCACGCTGGTGCTGAAGGTGATTCTGCCGCGCTGGAAGAACGACAAGCCGGGCGAGCTGCCGGAAGTGCCCTCGGTCTCGGGCGTGTGGAGCACGGCCAATTGGCACGAGCGCGAGGTGTTCGACCTTTCAGGCGTGCGTTTCACGGGCCATCCCGATTTGCGGCGCATCCTGTGCCCCGAGGATTGGGTTGGACACGCACTGAGAAAAGACTACGAAATGCCGCTTGAGTATCACGGAATACGAGGCCGGTAGGCGAGGGGTCTGACGAAATGACAACGCAGTTGGACGATCCGCGAATCATCGAGTTCGACGTGCGAACCGATGAAATGCTGGTGAACATGGGCCCCCAGCACCCTAGCACGCACGGTGTGCTGCGACTGGTGCTGCGGACCGACGGCGAGATCGTCTCCGAAACCACCCCGCACATCGGCTATCTGCATCGCTGCGCCGAGAAGATCGGCGAAAACCTGACTCCGCGGCAGTGGATTCCGTACACGGATCGGATGGACTATCTGGCCGGGATGAACATGAACCTGGGCTGGGCCCTGGTGGTCGAAAAACTTCTGAACCTGGAGCTGCCCGAGAAGGCCAAACATCTGCGCGTAATCATCGTCGAAATGGGCCGCATCGCCAGCCACCTGGTGGGCATGGGCGCGTATGGCCTCGATCTGGGCACATTCAGCCCGTTCCTTTACGCCTTCCGCGAACGAGAGAAGATCCTCGATCTGTTCGAAGAAGTGTGCGGCGCACGGCTGACTTATAGCTACCTGACTGTTGGTGGCGCGACTGCCGACTTGCCGCCGGGCTGGCTCGCGAACTGCGAAAAGTTTCTCGACCAGCTTTTGCCCGTCATTCAGGAATACCACACGTTGCTCACGAGCAATGCGATCTTCGTGCGTCGCACGGCCGGTGTCGGCGTCATGACCGCCGACATGGCCATCGACTACGGCTGCAGCGGGCCGGTGCTCCGCGGCAGCGGCGTCGACTACGACTTGCGTCGCGACGGCGAGCAGCGCTACACCGAAATGTACGATGGCTACGCGTTCGAGATCATCGTGCAGAAGAACGGCAACTATCCGAAGGACCACGATTATCCACCGGTGCCCAGCACCACCGTCCTGGGCGATTGCTGGCACCGATTCTACGTGCGGATGCTGGAAGTAATGCAATCGATCGACCTGGTGCGGCAGGCCATCGATCGCTACAGCGTGGCCAAAGGCTCGTATGGCGAGCCGGTGAAACTGTTCGAAAAGCTGCCCAAGGGCGAAGCCTACATGGAGACCGAGTGTCCTCGCGGCCAGATGGGCTTCTACATCGTCAGCACCGGCGGCGCCATTCCGTGGCGTGCTCGCGCTCGCAGCAGCTCGTTCTGCAATCTCTCAGTCACTCACGAGCTGTGCCGCGGCTGCCTGATCGCCGACGTGCCGGCCATCGTCGGCTCGCTCGACATCGTGATGGGCGAGATCGATCGGTAGGCAGGACCGGTGTCAATTCCACCCCAGAGCGGGGCGTTTGCTAGCGCCGCCGCGCAGCCGCAGTAGCTGTGAACGGTTTGGTTGCCGTTTGTCGTAGTCCAGCGACGAGCGGCGCGACGTTGGTTGCTTGCGCCTCGATGCAGGACGCTGCCTGCTCGGAAGGTGGCTATGGCTAGAGCCTGTCCGGCCGATTAGAAAAAATCGGCAACGATGAAGTAAAATTATTGCGTCCCCGTCCTCCCCGGGTTAGAATCAACGCCATTGCGTCGGGGTTATGGTCGAAGGAATTGCGTCGGGAGAATGGCCTAATGAGCGGAGGATAGTATCGTGCAAGCAAATCGCTGGTTGATGCGCGTCCTGTTCGTGCTGCTTGCGACCGGAGCCGCTGATGCGCGTGCGGCGTTCATCGAGACCTACACCGTAACTTCTACCGTCAACATCACGCTGCCCGGCACCCCAAGCGGTGGTGGCATTGACTTCGATGCGAGCCTAACGCTGAACTCGATCGACTTTGCACCCGGCGCCGTCGTATTCCAGGGACAACCGGTAGATTTCGACGGCAAAGAGGCCGACTTCATCGGACCTCAATACACCGGCACCGTGCACTTCCCAGCCGCGGCAGGCCCGGCGGTCGTCACTCCCCAGTTTAACTTCAGCGTCACGGGGCCGTTCAACGGGCCGTGGATCATTGACCTTCCGGGGGTCCAACTGGGGCCGTTATTCTCGCCCAACTACTTGGACATTGCGCCGGGCGGCGTGAACATGAACTCGATTGCCCCCTCGTGGCAATCGCCTGTCGTGCCCCAGTTGAATGGGGCCAACGTGCTCTTCTTTGGTCCGCAGAATCTCGGGAACGTAGATCCGATCCTGGGACGGTTCAGCTTGAGTAGCGACGGAGACAACGAGATTCACGCCTTTGTCATCCCTGAACCCGCCACGTTTGCTCTGGCCCTTTTCGGCGTGTTGTCGCTGTGCTTCTATGCGCGCCTGCGCCGCTAGCCGGTGTCGCCCTGCGAGCGGCAGCGAGTTAGATGGTCTGCCCAATCAACACGGGCATTCGATTGTGGCGGGTCATAACCTCATAGTAGTGCGAGGCCGCTTCCGTCAGCATGTAAACATGCTCTTGCCGCGATTCATCACGCACCAGGATGCCCTTCATCCCTTCCGTGACTTGAAACCAGATGCCCTTTTCGAGGCCGAAGTTTGCAGATATCTCGACGGCTTCAGGGTTCAGCCAGCGCCACTTGCCCGCCGCCAGGCTCTCTTGCTGGCACCAGCCCGTTTTGGGAAGTTTCCCTTTGCCGCTACGATTGCCCCATTCACGAATCACAAGCTGTCCGTCGTGAATGATCGGCAGCAGCACGGTTTGCACTCGTTCCGCGAAGTCGAACCACAATTCTTCGCAGTCGCCCCGACGGTGTAGAAAGCGAGAGAGTTCGTATTCCTCGAATAGCTCTTGTCGGATTCGGTTTTTCAGGATCGAAATGCCACGGCACATTGGGCACCTTTAGAAGCAAGTTTTGCCGTACACGTCACAAATATCGTAGTCATTCGCGGGGTCGCGGTGGACATCGCGTAGCGGGAGAGTCAAGGCTGTCTGGATTGCAAAACGGCCGACGGCCTGATTGATCTTTCGTTTAGTCTCGGCCAGCTTTATCGACCGGGGAGTTTGCTCATCAAATAGGCTCAATTGACGTTGGCCACAGGCCCGCAAGCCACCCGCGATAACGTGCATATAGTGGACGGGTGCGTTGGCTGGTTGCCAAACTCTCGGCAGCAGCCACAAAGCCGCTTGGCTGATCGACTCAAAGTCTGCCGTACTTCCCAGCATGCTCACCCTCCCCGCACGTTCGGGGCCATTGGTGAACAGCAACGACAGGACAATCGTATCGCACACGATGCGATAATGATTCAGCGCTTCCACCAACCTTTCAGAGTTACGGACTACGAACGCCTCGATTCTAGCAGGGTCATCCGAAGCCGCTCCGATGCTCCCGCCCCGAGACACGAATTTATGCTCCGGGCGGGTCTGCATGATCGGCTGCACGGGCGTCCCGTTCAACTCCCACCACAAATCTTCGCCCCGCTTTGTGAGCAACCAGCGGATGAAGCCACGGTCGGCGTTGGCATATTGCTCGCAGGTCGTGATACCATGCTTGGCCAATCGCTCGGCGCTCCGGCGTGCGATGCCTGTAATCTCGGTGACGGGCTTGCCGTGCAATAGTCGTCGGCGGTCAGCGTCGTTGGCGATGACACCGCTACCCAACGGCTTGACGGAATCGGAAATCAGCTTGGCCAATGTCTTTGTAGAGGCGATGCCGACGCTAACAGGAACACCGACACCTTGCATCAAAGCTTGCTGAACGTGTTGGGCCGCGTCTGCTCTCGCCTCCGTCGTGAAGAAAAACTCGTCAATCGAATAAAACTCGACACGCGGGCTTATGGATTGCACGATGGCCAGCATCTTGCGGGACAATAATTCGTACCACTCAAAATCCCGTTTGAGATAGATGCCGTTCGGGCAGATCGGCTTTGCTTCCCAGATCGGCATCCCCGTGGTCACGCCAGCCGCTTTCATTTCGTAGCTCTTGGCGATGATGCAAGCCCCGTGATTTCCGAGAACCCCCATCGGCATTGCCCGCAAATGCGGATGCCGTACTCGCTCGGCGCTCACATAAAAGCAATCTGCATCAACGTGGCCTATCATGGTAGATAGTGTACATATGAACCCTATCGAGTCAAGGCTTCAGCACGCCCAGGCCGCACGGCACCGAAGTCCTGATGCGCCATCGTGGGAGTGAATGGCTGGATGCCATGGTCTGATGTCCCTGTTCGTTCATCCTCTCTGCGATCCGCTGTAGAGTGCCGCCACGCTGCCGCTGTTCATTGTTGGCGTTGCATAAGCCGGTCTGAAACGGCGTTTGAACGTAGAACTCGGGCGGACCCGGCCAGTTCAAATAAGGTAAATAGGGGCCGCGAGAGACTCCGATCCCCAGGCGGAAGAATTTCGCCATAGTTGGCCGATCGGCCGAGACTGAAGATCTCGGCCAGCGATTAACACCGGTCCGAAAAAGTTCTAGGGATGCCCTCGATCCTCCAATATCTTTCGAAATGGGCCCTCTGGCAAGCACGTCGAAGGGCTTTTGTCCTTGGATTCCCGGCGCTTGTCGCACATTGAGCCAGGTTCAATCCGCTCCGATGTGGAGTAGGGATTTTCTTGCGAGTTTGCCGCAACCCACGTTGGACTTTACGCTCTCGACGGTTCAAACGGCTTGGACGATATCGCCCAATCATCGGTGGCCAGATACAATCACTTTTTCGGTAAGCGGCAGAATTGCTCGCCACTACTTCGTTGCGACGGTCCCGCACCCGCAGCGAAAGACACCTGGCGGTATCGCGGGCAATAATTCCAAGAAACAAAAAAGGAGCCGGTATGTTTCGACGAATCCATGTCAGTGCCATCGCGATGACGGCGATCGGAAGTTTGCTCGGCTTCGTCGCAGCAACGGGCAAGTACAGTGTGAACCTTGCTGCATTCGCGCAGCAGACGCCCCCTCGACCCAACCATAAGGGCACGCTGTCCCAACTCGACCGGACGGTCCTTCCGATCCCCGAGCCGAAGGTCGTGCCGATCACCGAGCTCGACGCCCGCAAGGCCAAGGCTCCACCAAGGTTCCAGGTCAAGGCGCCGGCTCAGGCGCCCAACGTGCTGATCGTGCTGATTGACGACATGGGCTTCGGCCAATCCAGCGCCTTCGGCGGGCCAATCCACATGCCGACGCTGGAGCGAATGGCGAAGGGCGGACTTCGCTACAACCAGTTTCACACCACGGCGCTCTGTTCGCCGACCCGGGCAGCCCTGCTCACGGGCCGCAACCATCACGTCTGCAACATGGGCTCGATCACCGAGACTGCCACCGCGTTCCCTGGCCAGACCGGGCAGCGCCCCAACGCCGTCGCGCCGCTGGCCGAGATGCTGCGGCTCAATGGCTATAGCACAGCGGCGTTCGGTAAATCGCACGAGACCGCCGCCTGGGAAGTGAGCCCGTCCGGCCCCACCGACCGCTGGCCGACGCGCTCTGGTTTCGACAAGTTCTACGGATTCATCGGCGGCGAGACGAACCAGTGGTCGCCCGCCGTCTACGAAGACATGAGCCGCGTCGAACTGCCAAAGGACCCGAATTACCATTTCATGACCGACATCGCCAACCAGGCAATAAAATGGACGAGCGCCCAAAAGTCACTGACGCCGGACAAGCCGTTCTTCACCTATTTCGCGCCTGGGGCCACGCATGCGCCGCATCACGTTCCGAAGGAGTGGATCGCCAAGTACAAGGGCAAGTTCGACCAGGGCTGGGACAATCTCCGCGAAGAGACGCTGGCTCGACAGATCAAGCTGGGCGTCGTCCCCGCAGGCACTAAACTCGCCCCCAAACCCGAGGCGATCAAGGACTGGGATAAGCTGAGCGCGGACGAGAAAAAGCTCTTCGCCCGCCAGATGGAAGTCTTCGCTGGGTTCGGCGAGTACACCGACCACGAGATCGGCCGGCTCATCCAGGCGATCGAAGACCTGGGCCAGTTGGACAACACGCTCGTCTTCTACATGATCGGCGACAACGGCGCGAGCGGCGAAGGCACCATGAACGGCCTGTTCAATGAGATGACCTATTTCAATGGCGTGCCCGAATCCGTCGCGGACGTCCTCAAGCACTTCGACGATCTGGGCGGCCCGAATTCCTACGGCCACTACGCCGCCGGTTGGGCCGTTGCGGGCGACGCGCCGTTCACCTGGACGAAGCAAGTCGCCGGCAGTTACGGCGGCACCCGAAACGGCATGGTCGTCCACTGGCCGCAGCAAATCAAAGCCAAGGGCGAAGTGCGGTCGCAGTGGCATCACGTCATCGACGTCGCGCCGACCATTCTCGAAGCGGCCGGCCTGCCCGAACCCAAGGTGGTCAATATGACGCCGCAAACACCAATCCAGGGCGTGAGCATGCTCTACACGTTCGCCGATGCCAAGGCGAAGGGTCGGCACAAGACGCAGTACTTTGAGATCTTCGGCAACCGCGGCATCTACCACGACGGCTGGCTGGCCCACACCGTCCATCGCGCCGCATGGGAAGGCAAGCCGCGGCGGCCCCTTTTGGAAGACAAATGGGAACTCTACCACGTCGAGGAGGACTTCAGCTCGGCGACCGACTTGGCCGCGAAAGAACCAGCAAAGCTCAGGGAGTTGCAGGAGCTATTTATGAAGGAAGCGACCGCGAACCATGCGTTGCCGATCGATGACCGCGTACTTGAGCGGACAAACTCCGCCCTCGTCGGCCGCCCCGACCTGATGGCCGGCCGCACGTCGCTGACGGTCTACGAGGGCATGATGGGGATGACCGAAAACGTTTTCATCAACACCAAGAACCGTTCACACAGCATCACGGCCGAAGTGACGATTCCAAAAGGCGGCGCCAACGGTGTGATCCTGTCCCAGGCCGGCCGCTTTGGCGGATGGACCCTGTACGTCAAGGATGGCAAGCCGATCTACACCTACAATTTTCTCGGTCTCAGCGCCTCCAAAGTCGCTTCACCCAAAACACTACCCGAAGGCAAGGTGACGATTCGCTACGAATTCGTTTACGACGCCGGCGGTCTGGGCAAGGGCGGCAAGGGGACGATCTTCGTCAACGGCGAGAATGTCGCCGAGGGTCGGATCGACCGCACTCAAGGGTACGCTTTCTCCGCCGACGAAGGCGCGGACGTCGGCCTGGATGGCGAGACGCCCGTGACGAATGACTACAAGCAGGGCGACAACAAGTTCACGGGCAAGATTCAAAAGGTGACGATCGAGCTGAAGTAACTGGTTGCAATACCGCGCGACAGATGTTGAGCCGGGTTGAATCGACGTGATGAGCGCCGGGACTAGCCGTATGCCCTTTCACTCATCCGAGCCATCGGGCGAATTAAAGACGGTTGTTCGATCCAGTCCGGGTGCGACCGTTCCCGCGGCCATTCGGGCCGTGGCACTTGCCTGTGCGGCTGAAGATGCGGGCGAATCAGTTGCCGGTGAGACGGGGCCGCCCCCTGGCCCGCCGGTCGATTGCTGCCCGCGCTCGTGCCGACTCCACCACGTTTCGGCATCGTCGAGTGACCAGGTTTGGATCACGCGATCAAGCATCGCCGCCAGGTCGCGCGCGGTTTGAGGTCGCTTAGCCCGGCTCTTTTCAAGGCAGGCCAGAATCGCGTGCTCTAGCTCCTGGGAAATCGTCCGCCCCAATCGTTGAGAGGGAGCGTCGGGGATTGCTGTGAGATGTTGTTGGCATAGTTCGCCCAGCGTCCGAGCGCTGAACGCGGTCTGCCCAGTCAGCAGGAAGTAGCCTACGGCGCCGACGGCATACAGGTCGCTACAGGCATCGACGGATTCAGGCGTCTGGATCGACTCGGGCGACATATAAAGCGGCGTTCCGGACATGTCGCTCCCGGATTGCCGGTTCTCCTTGTCGTCTTCCATAGCCTTGACCAGGCCGAAGTCAAGCACCTTCACAACATCCGGCTCGGCGCCGCGGCGATTGAGCATGATATTCGCAGGCTTGATGTCGCGATGCACGAGGCCCAGCGAATGGGCTTCATAGAGCGATGCGCAAATCTGCCGCAGGATGCTCACCACGCGGCCCTCTGGCTGAGGGCCGTACTGATCGACCAGCGTCTGAAGGTTGACTCCGTCAAGGTACTCCATCGCGTAATAGAAAACGCCTTCCGGCGTGCGGCCGTAGTCATAGATCGCCACCGTGTGCGGATTGTTGAGCTTGCAGGTGATTTGTACCTCGCGCTCGAACCGCTGGATCGAGGCCTCGTTGACGCGGTCGACGTCAAGCATTTTGATCGCAGTGGGCCTTCGGAGCATGGCGTGCTGACCCTTGTAGACCACACCCATTGCGCCGGCACCGATTTTCTCTTGCAGTCGGTATTGCCCGAGCTGCTTGGCCTCGATGGCGGCCTTGTGCGCCTGCCGCTGGAGGCGGGCGATAATGAGTGTGAAGACGAAAATCGCCAACGCGCCGATGCCGAGCAAGGCGTACATTACATAGAAGGACCGTTTCAGG
>CAZUPX010001189.1:0-7065 GCA_964622155.1 uncultured Planctomycetaceae bacterium
AAAGCCCTGCGGAAACTGATCCTCGACAATCAATTACGAGCCGTCACCACTACCACGCCGCTCCCCCCAAAAATCCGGCAACTGGCCCAAAGCCTCGTCGCCTTGGCCGCTTAAAATAGTTCGGTTCTCAGAAAGTGCAGACCGACATATCCGCCCCAAAATTCGCCAACAACTCCAAGTGTTAAGAGACCTTGGTATTGTCGATTTCTTAGGTGCGGGTCGGTACGTATTGCGATGATGGGTGCCGCCGTCAGTAAGCCGTGACTGCTCACGAATAGTTCTTCCAAACGAGCATCTTCAAAGGAGGGATTCGCCTCGTATACATTGACCCGCCCTTAACACGCGGGTGAATTTCCGCCAGTGCCGCGACACGATGAAACGGTCGATGTGGCTAAGCATGATACGCGACCGCCTTATGGCACTTCGCCCGCTCCTCGGGGAGGACTCGAGCGTTTGGGTTCACTTGGACGACGCCGAGGTGCATCGCGCTCGGGCCGTCATGGACGAGATCTTTGGCGAGAACGCATTCGTCGCATCAGTCGAGTGGCAGAAGAAGACCACTCGTGATTCACGTGCGGCCTTTTCCACGAACCACGACACGATCCTCGTGTACCCTCCAAGTGGCCCGAGAAAATGGAAGACGTCGAGGAACTTGCTTGTGAAGGACAACGTCCACCTGCGCAACAGGGACAACGATCCTAGAGGGCCTTGGGCAGATGCACCATTCACGGCTCCCGGCTATCGAAAGCCCGACGAGGCCTACCAGATCATCGAAGAGTGCAGCCCGGGTCCTTATCTTGAGTTGTTCGCTCGAAGTCGACGTGACAGTTGGACCCAATGGGGTGATGAGCTTGACCGCGTGGGCACGCAGCGGCTTTTCACGCTTGCCGTCTCCGCGCGCCGTTCAAGACGGGTTTAGCGTCTTTGCTGGTCTTGCGGCCTTTTCGTTGGGGGCGGATTCGACAGCGGCAACCTACCCTCTTGTGAGAGCGGCCATGTCGGTCGTTCACAATGCATGGAGAAATCGTATGTTAGCCAAGGCTCAAGAAGCCGTCGCCGCGGACCAGATCGTCAATCGTCTTGTGGACGATGCCAAGAAGGACGCTCAGAAGGGACAGAAGTCGCGCGTGCGGTATCCATTCTTCCGCGCGGTGTCGTTCGAGACCAGCGGCCGCTGCTATTCCGGCTTCTGCCGCGAGATCTCGACTGCGGACATCGGCTTGCTGCACAATATGCAACTGCCCGAGGGTGAGATCGAAATCAGCATCACAACGCGGCAAGGTCAGACCGACAAACTGCGAGCTCGGATCGAGTGCTGCGAAGCGTGTGGCGAGGGCTGGTACATCAGCACCGCGCAGTTCATGGACATTCGCGGCGCGCGTAGCTAATTGACCGACACAGGGTAATCCGAATTGCCTGACCCCGCCGAGGCGCACACTCTGCTGCTGCGGCGGGGTCTTTTTGCGCGCATAGCCCAGCCTGACATTGCCAGCGAGACAGATTTATAATGAATTCCGGCTGATCGTAAGTCGTTGCCGCAGCGGAGAGTGTGGCCGACGGCAGCCAGCTTCCGGCGGGAAATCTTGCTGACTGTCCGCAAGATAGAACCCCCTGCGGCAACTATCTCTCTAGATGTCAGCCAAACCAGCGGAACCGGAGTGAGCATGCACGCCCGGCACTCGACCCGATGAGCGACATCGACTGGCAGACTGCGCTAGTGCTCCACGATCGCTGGTTGCGAACGGTGGCGCTGGCGCGCGTCGGCGAGGCGGCCGCGGTGGACGAGGTTATGCAAGAGGTGGCGCTAGTGGCCATCCGGCAGCAAGCGCCCCTGGCAGACGAGGCGAAAGTCGGACCGTGGCTGTATCGCGTGGCGATCACGCAGTCGCTCATTTACCGCCGCAAGCAAGGCCGGCGGCGCAAGCTGACCCAACGATATGCTCAACGCCTTCCCATGCAGCACGACGCGCGCACGACCGACCCGCTGGAGTGGCTGCTGGCCGACGAGCGGCAGGGCATGGTCCGCGAGGCACTTCGGCGACTACCGCGGCGCGAAGTCGAAATCCTGCTGTTGAAGTACACCGAAAACTGGAGCTACGAACAATTGGCCCAGCACTTGGGCACCAGCGAAAGCGCGATCGAAAGCCGGCTTCACCGGGCGCGCCAGCGGTTGCGCCGGGAGCTGGCGGCCTTTGAAAGCGTGAGGGTTGAACCATGAGCATCCTGGAAGAATTCCGCGGCGACGAGCAACGAGTCTTGGACCGCCTGGTCGATGGCGAGCTCGGCCAGTTCGAGCGGCACCAACTGTTGGCCGCGCTCGACGACGAGCCGGGCGCCTGGCGCCGCTGCGCTCTGGCGTTTCTGGAATCGCAGAACTTTCGCTGGCAGCTTTCGCGCCTGAAGGCCGATGCCACACTGACCAACGTGCGCAGCGCGGGCGACGTCCAGACACTGCCGCTGGCCAGGAGAGGAAGCTTTTGGGGCATGTGCCTGGCGGTCGCCGCCAGCTTGATGTTGGCCTTCGGATTGGGAACACGGTTTTCAGTTTCGCCCTCGGCGGCACCCTCTACGATTGCGGCGGCAACTCCCACGACAGCAACTCCCGCGGCAGTGACGGACTCGCAACTGGTCAGCGATTCACCCGAAGACAACGAACACTTGGCGATTGACGACATCAATGATCCGGAAACCGTCACCTTGGCGCTCGACGGCGAAGATGCGGGCAAGATCGAATTGCCGGTCGCTGTTGCCAGCGCAAGCGATGCCCAGTGGTTGGACGAATTGGAGTCGGACGCACCCAGCGGGCTATTCGAAAAATTGAAGGCCGCTGGTCTCGACGTCGTTCGCCGCCATCGGCTATTTCCGGTCGATCTTTCGGACGGCCGACGGCTAGTTGTACCCGTCGAGCAGGTCGACATCCGCCGGCCGGATTTCATGAAGGACTTGTAGCCGACCGGTCGGCTATTGATTTCAGTCGGAGTCGTGCCGACGTACTCACGTCTTGAGCTCTCAAATCCTGAACTCTCAACCGCTATCTCAAAAAGGAGATTCGTATGATGCATAACGCCACATGGCTTCGCCGGACCAGTTGGCTCGGTGCGATTGGAGTCGCGCTGACGAGCGGCTCGATGATACTGGCCGACGATGCAGCGCCAGACGAAAAGCCCGCGCCTGCAAAGGATGCCGCCGCGGCGAAAGAAGCAACTCCACCCCAGGACCCGGCCGCGCCGAAGGTTCCGGCCACCGCGAAAGACGCCAAAGAGCCGAAAGCGGCCAAAAAGGTCAGGCAATATTACATTAGTATGGCTGGCCCGAAGTTTCGGCTTGGCTTGCACCTATCGCCAGTATCGCCGGCGCTCAACGAGCAACTCGATCTCAAGGGCGAGGGTCTGGTTGTCGAGCACGTTCTTCCAGAAGGTCCAGCCGACAAGGCGGGGATCAAGCGCAACGACATTTTGTTAGCCGTCGGCGACACGCCGATCAAATCGATCCCGGGCCTCCTGGAAGTTGAAAGCGCCTCCGAGGGCAAGGAGCTGTCGCTCAAGCTGCTGCGCGGCGGCAAGCCCATTACCGTGAACGTTACACCGACGAAACACGAGGGAGGCGCCGAGGCGGCTCGTTCTTTCAAGGTCGATACGGAGGAAATCGAGCACCTGATCAAGGAAAAGCTCAAGCAAGCTGGCGCCGACGTGCGTATGGAGTTCTTGAAGCCCGGCAGGATCTTCCCGCCAGGTGTCTTCCTCGGGAAGGGGCACGACTTTCCTGACGACTTGAGCGTCAACATCCACAAGGAGGGTAAAGCGCCAGCCTCGATCGATGTGAAGCAGGGAGACAACACCTGGAGCGTGAAAGAAGACAGCCTGGATGAGCTGCCGGACAACGTCCGGCCGCATGTCGAGGCGCTATTGGGGCACGGCCCGTTGCCGTTCACGGTTCGTTTCGGTGATGGTCGCCGTCCACCCGAGCCGCCGGGCCGCGGCCCGCGTCCCGATGGCCGGGACGGTCCGCCGGACGGTGGTCCGCGTGCGGATGGTCCCGGCGGTCCAGACGGCCCGCCGCCGATTCCCGACGGTCCTCCTGGCGGCCCCGAAGGACGCCGTCGCCCAGGTCCCGAGGGCCGGCGCGGCGGTGGTCCGGCAGCCGGTGGCCCCGACGGTCCTGGTGGCCCGCCAGCGGAGCGTGCTGATCGGCCCATCGGATCAGGCAGAGAGCATCAAACTCGTGACCGTGCTCGCGGTGCTTTGGAGCATCGGCTCGAAGAGCTCAGCGGCCGTATGCAGGAGATGCGCCGCCACATGGATGAGCTGCGTGAAATCATTCGGCGCGAGGCACCGGAAGATCGCCGTCCGAACGACGACGAGTAATCCGCCGCCGTGTAGTCAGCTCCCACGGCAGCGACGACGGGCCGGGCCACGCGAGACGGTGGCCCGGCTCGTTATTTTTTGGGAGTTGTTCCCGACAAGCTCGCTGAGCCTTCGCGCGCCGCCAAGGTGCGAAATTCTTCCAGGTGCCGTTTCCACGCGCGCTCCATTTCGCCCACTACGAACGGCTTCTCCGCGGCCACGTCAAACGACTCGCCGCGATCGGTGCCGAGGTCATACAGTTCCCACGGGCCGTCGACCCCTTCGCTGACGAGCTTGAAGTCGCCGATGCGGATCGCGCGATTGCCCGAGTGAAACCACCACAGGTAATCGTGCGGCACGGTGCCGTCCTCGGCAAACACGCGGGCCAGACTGCTACCGGGCGCCGGTGGCAGCGGCTCGCCGTCCCACGTGTCGGGCTTTTTCCCGCCGGCTAGTTCGAGAATCGTCGGCACCAGATCGATGATGTGGCCGAGGTTGTGGCGCAGCTCACCACGGGCCGCGATGCCGCGCGGCCAGTGGACCACCAGCGGCGTGGAGATGCCACCCTCGTGCACAAAAATCTTCGAACGTCGCAACGGCGCATTGGCCAGATTGGCCCAAGGAGGCTCCAGACAATGAAACCACTTTGCCGAACCCGGCGGCGCGGCCGGGTCGTGTCCGTCACCACGTAGAACGCGCTCCGCGCTGGCACCGTTGTCGCTCATGAACAAGATGACCGTATCGTCGAAGACCTTCATGGCGCGAAGCTGCTCGACAACGCGACCGATCTCGCGATCCATGCGATCGGCCATCGCCGCGTGGACCTCCATGCGGGCTTGCCATTGACGCTGTTCGTCGTCGCTCAGCGAATTCCATGCCGGCACGCCTTGCGTGCGGGCCGAAAGATCACATTCGACCAGTCCAGTCTTCCGCATGCGCGCCAGCCGCTCGGCTCGCAGCACGTCCCATCCGTCACGAAAGCGATCGCGATATCGGGCGATGTCCTCAGGGGGCGCCATCAGCGGAAAATGCGGCACCGTGAAGCACAGGTAGTGAAAGAACGGCTTGGCGGCGTGATGCTCTGCGTGATCCTTGAGACATGTGATCGCATGGTCGGCAATCGCCACTGTGGCATAGTAGCCGGTGCCGAGTTCAACGGGCGGCAGCGGCTTGTCGTCCAGAAAGTGCACCCGCGGTGAGAAATGGCGATCTTGATCGACCACCAGGTACGAACGATCGAAGCCGCCAGCCAGCGGCATGCCGTCGACGTGCCATTTGCCGGAGTGATACGAGCGGTAGCCCAGGGGCTTGAGAAACTCAGGCAGCAATCGCGCGAATCGCGGCCGCGCGCCCTGAGCACCGCCGCCGACGCCGGGTATGGTGTCGCGGCGCACGGCTTGAGCATAGTAGCCGGTCAGGATGGCCGCTCGCGAAGGCCAGCAGCGCGCCGTGTTATAGAACTGTGTGAATCGAAGCCCGCCGGCCGCCAGCCGGTCCAAGTTGGGCGTCTCGATCTCGCCACCGTAGCAGCCCAGATCGGAATACCCCAAGTCATCGGCAAGGATCACCAGAACATTCGGTGGCTTGGTGCCTTCAGCGCCACGCGCCATCACGCTCGAGAGGCTGATCGCTGCCAGAACGGCAGTCCAGCGCGCGAATGCCATGATTAAGGGTCCACCCGGAACCGAATTACTTGCGCACCTGCTCGAAATAGTGCGCGCCCTTCTTATTGGCGGTCACGACGTCCAACAGGCCGTCGCCGTTGACGTCGGCGACTTCGAATTGCGTGCCGACTCCACTGTCGTGGTCGATCTCGTGCGGGGTCCAGACGGGCTTGCCGTCCTTGCGCGCCAGCTCAAACCAGAACACGACCGCCGGATCACCGGGATTCACATCGCCCGTGGGGCCATGGGCCCAGAAGCGCTTGCCGGTCACGATATCGGGAAGCTTGTCGCCATTGAGGTCTGCCAGGCACATGCTGTGCGTCTGCGAAAAGCTGCGGTCGATTTCATGCGTCTTCCAGCCGTCTTTGGTCTGCTCGTGCCACCAGATGCCGACCTGATGGGCGCTCGATGACAGCACGTCGCCGTCGCCGTCACCGTCGAAATCGTAGACGTACATCTGTGAACACGGCTGTCCAAAAGGGGCGGGGTGGAAGATCCAGGTCGACGCTTCGCGGTTGGCAGGCGCTTCCCACCAGCCTTCGACGACGAGAATGTCCGTGCGGCCGTCGCCATTGATGTCGCCGGCGCCGATGCCGTGCGAAAACCGATCCGTACCCGGGGCTCCCGTGGCCGAAGCAGGTATGAGCTTCCACAGTCCAGCGGCCGAGGGCTTGGCGTAGCCGATGTACTTGCCCGGATCGTAGCCAAAAAGCAGTTCGTGCTTGCCGTCGCCGTCGACGTCCAGGTAGCTGGGGCTCTCGTTGTTCGTAATCGGCGTCCCCTCGTGCCGCTTCCAGGGTGTGCCCGGCCGCTCGGGCTGTTCGAGCCACCAGGTTTGCTTGCCGGGAAAGTCGACCACAATCAGGTCGGTGCGGCCGTCGCGGTTGATGTCATCGGCGAAATTGCAAAAGGAGTCGCTGTAATTGAGCGGGTCAAATTCGTCGGCCTTCTCGCGCACGGGAACCACCTTCCAATCGGGTGCCGCGTAGTACACACTTCCGGCCGCGACGTCGAGCTTGCCGTCGCTGTTGAAATCGCCGACGGCAACTCCCTCGCTG
>CAZUPX010001190.1:0-3731 GCA_964622155.1 uncultured Planctomycetaceae bacterium
GAGTACGAAGCCGCACGAGCGGCGGCCTTCATGGGCTACAAGCTAATCTGTGACCGCCTGTGCGTTGCGGTCACGCCGGACGAACGGGCCAAGATTCCGCGCTTCACCGACCCTCGCTTCGGTGGCTACCTGGCCAATCTCTCGCCATCGCTCTACCGGACCTATGAAGAACAATTGCCCGTTTCGCTGACTGGCGCCGACTACCTGAAAATCGCATGCCAGCACGTCGACCCATTCACCGCGGCGCGGCCGGACGTGACGTACCGCGTTCGCGCCTGCACGCGCTACGCAGTCGAGGAGAACCATCGAGTTCAACTCTTTGCCGAGTTGGCGCGCGGTATGAGCGATGGATACACGATCAGCGGAGTGACGCTGATGGGCGAGCTGATGTACCAGTCGCACTGGGCGTACACCGAAACCGGACTGGGCTGCGACAAGACCGACCTGCTGGTGGAGTTGGCACGCTCACAGGGGCCCGATCGTGGCATTTTTGGCGCCAAGATCACCGGCGGAGGCGGAGGCGGCACCGTGGCCGTGCTGGGACGAGCCGACGCCGAAGGAGCGTTTCAAGAAATCGTCGATCGCTACCGATCCCAGACCGGCATCGACGCCTACGTCTTTCGCGGCAGTTCGATGGGCGCGGATCGATTTGGCGTCGTGGTCGTGGAGCCCTAAGCGATGGACCCAGCGTCGACTGCGCCCCACGCGACTACCGGCGCCCGCACCCTGTGGTATCTCCTTCCATTGGCGCTGGCGAACTTGATCTGGTCGGCTCAAGGCACGGCGGTCAAGGTGCTCGAACAACCAAGCGCCGAGGGTGTGTCGACCCTGGGGCCGATCGCAATCACGTTTCTGCCGTTCTACGTCGCCACGCTGTTGTTGGTTCCCCTGCTGCTTTGGCAGCGACGGCGCAACGCGAATCGCACGTGGCCGAGCGGACACGACTGGTGGCGATTCGTCATCGCGGGCATTGGTGGCCAGGTGCTTGCGCAACTCGGAATGACGTGGGGAACGGTGTTGTCGCTGGCCTCGAACCAGGCGATCTTGAATCTGCTGATTCCAGTCATGAGCGCCGTGTTGGCTTCGATCATGCTCGGCGAGCGGCTCACGGCGCTGCGCGTCGTGTGCCTGGTCGTCGGGCTGGCAGGCGTGGGCTTGATGTCGGTGAGAGATTGGCGGGAGACTTCGTTTTTTGCACAGAGCTATCTGGTAGGTAACCTGCTGCTGGTGGTCGGGTGTTTTGGCTCGTCTTTTTACAACGTTTACTGCAAAGGTTTGTTGGAGCGATACGGCGAAGTCGAAATCCTGATCGCCAGCTATATCGCCGCCTCACTGGCCAGCTTGCCGCTGTTGGTGTGGCTCGAGCCGCTGAACGTCGAGGCCTTGAAAGCGCTCAACTGGCAAGGATGGATCGCCTTCGGCTTTCTGGCCGTGTTCATGTACGGAGTGTCGATGCTGTTGTTCTTCTGGGTACTCGAGCACATCCCGGTCACCGTAGCCTCAGCCTCGCTCTACCTGGTGCCGGTGTTCGGAGTGTTGATCGCCTTCACCGTTCTCGGCGAGAAGCTGAGTCCGACGTCGCTCGTTGGCGCCGCAATCGTACTGGCGTCGACGGTGCTGATTATGCGGTACGACGCGGCTGCGGCTTGAGATGCCGCACGTCAGTGCTTCTCTTCGCCCGGCACTTTCAGCGTGCGGTCGCCCAGCCAGTCTTCGACGTAGAGCATCTTGACCAGCAACATGACAACCAGTGCCAGCGGCGCGGCCACAAGCAGGCCCAGAAATCCGGCGAAGAGGCCTAACAACACGACCGAGAGGATCGAGAGCACCGGCGGCAGAAACACCGTGCGCCGCTGCACCAGCGGAATCAAGATATAGCTCTCGACCAGGTGCGTCACCAAGTAGATGCCCAGGACGCGCACCATCTGCGTCGCGTCGGCCGTCAGCGCCACGAGCATGGCCGGCACGAGCCACAGCGCCGGGCCGATGTTGGGAATCACCTCCAATACGGCCGCCAGCGCTCCCAACGTCAGCGCCAACGGCGCGCCGGCAATGTACAGCCCCACGCCGGTGATCAGGCCCACACAAACCATTGCAAAAAGCTGGCCCAGGATCCACCACTGCACGTTGTAGACCAGCACCGAAAGGATCTCACGGGCTCGCTCTCGCTTATGCAAGGGCACGAGCCGCAGCAATCCATTGCTGTACACCTCGGGCTCGGCCGCCCCATAAAGGCCGATGAACAGCATGATCGTCAATGCAATCAGAAAATCGACGATCGACGAGGCCAGATCGGTGATCCGCGACGGGATGCTGCCCTGGGCGATGGCCTTGCCCCACTCCGGCGATTGCTCCAGTATCTGCCGGCCCCACTCATATTCGTTCAGGTAGTCGCGAATCTGAATGAGCGAACCTGAGACGGCGGCGGTCAGCTCGTTCGCCTGGCTGGCCAGCCAATTGCCCACGAGCAGGAACAGGCCTGCCACAAGCGCCAACAAGGTCAGCACAACCGCTCCCAACGCCACGCCGTACGGCAGTCGCGTCACCTTCGCCGTCCAACTTGCAAGCGTGTACAGAAACACGCCCAGCAGTACGCCACCGAAGGTGATCAGCAGGATTTTGCCCGCCAGGGCGACGACCAATATCGCCAAGACGCAGATGAACAGTTCCGCAAACGTGAAAGTGCGGCGGCGGACAAAAACGCCGGTCGGCTCGACCGCGCCGGGAGACTCGCCCGACATCAGCTCGATATCAGCCATCACTAGGTCACCGGTACTAGACAGCGGCCGGCTGTCGGTTTGCGCGAAAGAACTGCTTGTCCTACCCGTAATGTAGGTTAGTTTCGGCGCGAATGCTAAGCCGCACGCTGGCCACTTGTAGTGCGACTACACTTAATTGACAGGCAGTGGGTGGCACTGGCGTCTCGCCAGTGGAAGCGCAGGACACGGGCAAGATGCCCGTGCCACCCGACACATATTAGCGTAGTCGCACCACTAGGCCGAGCGGCGACGGGGCATACCGGGCTGAGGTGTGGTTTTTGACCTCGCATGCTCGATTGAAATTGTGCTGGGCAACTCGGCCGTCGGATTGCCGCCGCGGTGGACCAGCGGCAAACGCAGGTGAAACGATTGCATGCGAACTCGGGTCGCCACCCATAGCTCGACCGCCACGGCCCGCGCGCCGGCCGAGCTGGGCTCGCGAATCCATGTAGCCATCACCGCACTCGCCATGCGAAGCACCATGCTAGCCGCGAACAGCACGTGAAAGTTGACGTACTCGGTGCCGCGAAACGTCCACGACCAGTCGTCGCTGGCCGCAATGGCCGCTCCGGCCAGAATCGACGCCACTCCCCCCACGATGCCCGCAAACCCAGTGCCGGCCGCGATGAACATCGTGCGGTTTTCACGCGGCGAGTTCTTGATCATGAAGCCGTTGTTGGCGATCAGTATCCCAGCGTTGAGAAACGCGTCGAACATGAACACCGGCGATAGCAGCCAAAAGGCAATCGTCGGTTCGGGCGGACACACGAGAAGCCCGATCATGTTGATCGACTTGAACGCCGTACACAGCACCAGCACGGGCCGCTGACCAAAGCGCTCGGCCAACTGCCCCAGTTGTTTGCTCAGCACCGCGCCGCCCACCCAGGAGATGGTCCACAACAGCAGCACGTGGAACAGGTCCATGCCCACGTACTCGAGCAGATACATGCTGATAAACGGCGCGCCGACCAT
>CAZUPX010001191.1:0-3478 GCA_964622155.1 uncultured Planctomycetaceae bacterium
CTGAAGCATATCGAAAGAACTTGGTGCGAGTGACCGAAATATACCCGCACAAGTTCCCCGGTCTGTACATCCCATAGGCTCCACGTTTCATCGCCGTTGGCGGTGGCAACCCAGTTTCCGTCGGGGCTGATCGCGATATCCTTTAAATTCGGTCCTGACTTGTCACCAAACATGGCGATGCGCTGCCGTGGCGCAATGTCCCAGACTTCCACTTGGTTGTCACGATTGCACATGACAGCCAGATTGCATTGTGACGAGAAGCATGACGGACCAGAGCAGAGCGCGAGTCGCTCCACTTCTCCAGACGCGAGATCTAGGATTCCTAGGTCATTGTCTCTGACAACTAAGTGCGCACCATCCTTAGTGAATCCAAGGACGTGTCCAACCTGAAGTCTGCTTGTGTCGTCTGTGCGCACGTGTTCAGGGACATCGGCAAGAACATACCTCCGAAGCTCATTTCCGGAGGCTGTGTTCCAGAGGATCACTTGACGACGTCCGGTTGTTTCCGTAGCACAGACGGCCACGGTTGCGCCATCGGGGGCAAGAACAAGCGATGCGAGATGCCCGCTGGCAATCCGAAACTCCAGGATTTCTTCCCCGCTTCGAGTGTCAAGGATTGCCACAGCATCGTTGGCCTTCGGCACAATCACTCCACCACCGTCTGGCCGGAAGCCGAGACAGCCGCTCCATCCCTGATATCGGTTTGGCTTGGTTGCGAAAAGGCGCTTGCCTTCCATCAGGTCGAAAACACTTTTGACGCCCCCGAAGTTTCGGTTGGACAATAGGTACCGGCCGTTTGGGCTGAGGAGCGCTTGATTTAGGACGCCAACGAGCCCCGGTTCACTAATCGTTAACAGGTCGCCTCGAGCTTGTCGCTTAAGGTATCCCCATTCCCAGTCACGGTGCTCTAGCGGGCAATCGTCGAGTAACTCAATCGCTTTGACATAATTTCGGTCGCCGATGTGTTTTTGGACGGCACTAAGCGTGGCAGCATATTTCTCCCACCTCAGTTGCCGGTTCGCGCGTTCTGTCTCCTCTTGCGACGCAACGGCGGCATCTGCACTTGCGTCGGCGCGACGGCGCTCCGCTTCGATGCGAATTGCCGCCACCGTTGAGCCTGCGGCAACCGTCAGTAGCAGCAGTATGATAGCCGCGGTGAGACTGGCGATCCGTGGATTCCGCTTGCACCACCTCCAAGCGCGCTGTGTCCGACCGACAGGTCGGGCCGCGATCGGTTCACCGTTCAAAAAACGGCGCAGTTCGTTCGCCAACTCCTGGGCCGTTTGATAACGCCGGCCCGCGTCCTTTTCCAGGCACTTCAGACAGATCGTTTCCAGATCGCGCGGCGTGCGATTGTTCAGCTTCCGGGGACTCGGAGCCTCGTCATTGACAATCTGGACAATCAACATCCGTTGCTCGCCGCGAAATGGCAGCTCAGCGGTCAGCAGCTCAAAGAGAATGACGCCCAGAGAATAAACGTCACTGCGTCGATCGGCGGTATGGCTCTCGCCGCGGGCCTGCTCGGGCGACATGTAAGCTGGCGTGCCCATGATGCGACCGTCGATAGTCATCGTGATCTCGCCTGCCTCCCGCTTGGCAAGGCCGAAGTCGGTGACGTGTGGTCGGCCCCCTACGTCAAGCATGATATTGCTTGGCTTCAGATCGCGGTGGATCACGCCCGACTCGTGTGCATAGTGGACAGCTTCGGCGATTTGAATCACGAGCTCGGCCGCTTCACGAGACGTCAATCGCTGCCCGGTCAGCCATTCCTTCAGATTCGCGCCCTCGACGAAATCGCTAACGATGTAGACCGTGTCAGCCTCGTCCCGTCCTACCTCGTAAACGCCGACGATGTTGGGGTGGCGGAGTTGGGCCGCTGCCCTGGCCTCACGGAAGAAAAGTTCGCGTTCCGCTGCGGTTAATGTTCGTTCCCGAGGGATCTTGATGGCGACGTTGCGAGCGAGCTGCGGATCGCGCGCCTTCCAGACGCTCCCAAAGCGGCCAACACCGACCTGTTCAATAAGTTCAAACCGGCCAACCAGCCTGACGCAGCCCGGTTCGTAATCGGCGGTCGATCCACCACTGATTAGGTTGAAATGACTGCCGCACGATGGGCACGCCAGATCGGTCAGCGCGATATCGTCAACCAGTTCGATCGGATTGTGGCAGTGCGGGCAGCGGACGTGCATGGTTGATCGCGCAGGGCTCTCCGCCAAAACCAACGGTTCACCCACGGCCGTATTAACTAACAACGATTCTAACTTGATCCGCGGATACTTGCCAAGTTGGTCGCGCGGATCGTCGATGCGGCTTACCTGTTGGCGACAGGTTGGTGTAGAGATAGGAAAGGGCGACATCGCTGATTTTTGGGTCGATGGCGGAATGCGTGAAACCTCCACGGTCTCCAGCACGAGTGCCGAGAAGTTCATCTACGACGACGGCCCGACGAGCCCAGTCGTCAGCGACCGCTTGCGCCTGATTCCTTGTTACCCGGCGAGTCTTCATCGCTGGCCGTCGCGGCGGCGCCGAGCGGTTCAATCAGAGTTTGCGGCACGTTCCCAAGACCCGCAGCGCCAACGCCACCGGACTGCGTCGTCGTGTCCGCCCGGACGTCGGCCGCTTGGGTCGCCCCGGCTGTGTCTGCCGTCGCATCGCTGGCTGTGGTCGGCAACTGATCGGGCTCGCTGGGCGGACCCGACGGTTCGACCGGTGAAACATCGCGAGGCACGATCATTGGCGGCACGCCTGGGGCGTCACCGTTGACTGATTCGTCGACCTGCCCTTGCCGCCGGGTCATGCGGTAGTTGATTCGCGAATCTTCGTTGGCTGCCACGTTGATGCGGGCAAAGGCCGCCGGCATGTCGCGTCGATGCAATCGCTCTGCCAACACGGCGCCATTGTATTCCAGTAGCGAACCCTTCTCGAAATGCACGTTCTTAAGCGACACGGCGTAGTCGATTCGAGCGCGGTGGTAGTCGGTCTCGGACTCGGCCAGGCGAATCCGCGCGTCGAGCACCAGTTCCAGCGAGACTTTGCCTCCCAACTCGAAGAACGCGTCGTAAGCTCGCTGATATTGGTCCTGTGCCGCCGCCAACCGGTTTTGTGCCACTTGCATGAGTGAGAACGCACGCGGCACGTCGCCGTACGCGTCGGCCAGGTCGTGCACGGCCTGCCGTTCCTGCTCTTCGAGAATGGCCCGTTCGCGGGCGACCTTGAATTGAGCATTGCGAACCGTGGCATGCTCGCGCCGGAAACCGAGTGGCATAGAATACTCCATTCCCATTTCCCACTCCTGGAACTGGCCGGTCGTCAGATTTGCCAGCGCGTTGTCATATGGATTGGCCGGGTCGGAGGACCCCATCCACCCGTGTCCGAAACCGCGCCAGCGATAGCGTCCGATGAGGTCCAATCGCGGCAGGAGAAAATTCTTGGCAGCCACCAGTTCCATGCCTGCCCGCTCGACCTGGGCTCGTTGCCG
>CAZUPX010001192.1:0-6346 GCA_964622155.1 uncultured Planctomycetaceae bacterium
GTCGTAAATGCGGATCGTGCGATCAGCTCCACCGACGGCCAGTTTTGTTCCGGCGGGATTGAAAACCGCGCGGTACGCCACGTCGCCCATCGAGCCCAGCTCGCTGACGAATGTGCCATCGGCCGGTTTGAACAGTTTCACTTCGCCCATTTGGCCCGGTGTGCCACCGGCCACTGCCAAGAGCGAGCCATCCGGATTGTAGGCCAGCGAGTACGTCCGCTCAGCGACGTTCTTGATGCGGCGCACGAGCGAGCCACTCGCGGCGTTCCAGATCGTCACTTCATGATAGCCGCTGGCGGCCAGCTCCTGACCGTCTTGATTGAACGCCACGGCCGTGATCGGCACGGCCCGGCGATACGTTTGCGGCGGGTCGGGCTGAGCCAGCTTCGGCACGATCGAAGCCAAAGGGGCGTTGGGATCGGCAGCGTCGTATTTGGCCCCCTCGGCAATCCAGCGCTTCACCAGCTCAATCTGCGTCGCCGACAGCGGATCGGCTTCCTTGGGCATGCGGGAGTCCGCGTCGGTTGAGCTGATCAGCGCGAGCAATTCGCTTTCGCCCGGCTTGCCCGGCGTGATTGACGCCGACTCCGACTCACCCGGTTTCATCACGAGATTGTAATTGAGTACCTGATAGCCGCCCTTGGGCTCGGGTGGCCCATGGCACGCCTGGCAATTCTTCAGCAGAATCGGCGCCACGTCCTTCGCGAAGCTCAGCGGTCCGTCGGCGGCAAGCGCGCTGGCGCCGCCGGCCAACAGTACGAGCAGCGCCAACACGATGCAATACGTTTTTCGCTCAGTCGGCACCGGACATACTCCTGGTAAAACAGAACCCGTTAGTGCTGGAACAAGAATTCGTTGGCGTTCAGCAAGGCCCAGCACACGTCCTCCAGCCCGCGCATCCGGTCGCCAGCGTTCGCGATGTGCTTGGTTGCGGCGGCCATTTCAGGATCGCTCGGTTTGCGGCATAAGGCGGCCAGGTACAACTCGCCGATGACCTCTTCGTTCGATTTGGAGGCCGACACCAGCACGCGCAGGCGATTCTTTTCGTCGCGGACCTTGGCGTGAACCAGCGGCCCGTTGATCATCTGCAGCGCCTGCGACAGGTTCGAGTCGGTCGAACGCTCGCAAGCGCAGGCTGTCTCGCGGGCCGGCTGGCCGAAGACCTTTAGAAAATCGCTATCGACGTCGGGGCTGGGCAACTGCGTCGCGCGCGTACCCGAGGGAAGTCCGGCGAACTTCTCCGAAACACCGGTCACCTGGCAGATGGCGTCGAGCAACTGTTCGGCCGCCAAGAGCCGCGTCGTGGCGTGGGAGAAATACTTTGTGTCGGTAGCGTTAAACTCGTTTTTGCGCGAACTGAGCTGATAGGTTCGGCTGCCCAGGATCGTGCGGATCACGCGCCGGCGGTCGTAGCCGTTTTTCGCGAAGTCGTCGGCCAGAGCGCTCAACAGCGTGGCGCTGGCTGGTGGATTCGAGTCGCGGAAGTCATCAACCGGTTCGACAATGCCTCGGCCAAGCAGGTGACCCCAGATTCGGTTGACCTCCACCCTGGCAAAAAACGGATTTTCGGGTTTGACCAGCCAGTCGACAAACGTGCCGCGGCGATCGTCTTCACCGGCCAGATCGGCAGAACCGGACAAAGGCAGCCAGGGCTGCATCTGCTTGCCGGTGCGCGGCTGCGTCACCTCACCCGAACGAGCCACCCAGATCACTTGCTCATCCGGGTTGATGCCCGGCTTGCGCTGCACGCGATTGAAAAACGCGCCAATGCCGTAATAGTTGTCTTGCGACCAGCGCTCGAACGGATGGTTGTGGCACTTGGCACATTGGATGCGGATGCCCAGGAAAAGCTGCGAAGTCGTCTCCGTGCAATCGTTGGTTTCGGTCGAAGTGCGGAAGTAGTTGGCCGGCGGATTGACGAACGTGCTCCCTTCGGCAGTAAGCAACTGGCGCGAGAACTGGTCATACGGCATATTGTCGCGGAAGGCCGCCACCAGCCAACGATTGAATTTGTGCACGCCGCCCGGACTGACCTTCACATTGCGAATCCGCAGCAGGTCGCCCCATTTGAGGGCCCAGAACTCCGCGAACTCGGAGCGATCCAGCAGTGTGTCGACCAACTTTGCGCGCTTTTGCGCATCGGCGTCCGCCAAAAATGCCGCCGTCTCGGCCGGTTGCGGCAGCAGGCCAATCAGATCAAGGTATACGCGACGGACATACTCCTCATCGGTACACAGTTCGGACGGCAAAATCTGAAGCTGCTCGAGCTTCTTGAAGACGTGATGATCGACGAAGTTATTTTCCGGTGGCGCGGTCCACTTGAAACCCGGTACGTCCTTCAAGAACATCATCGATGAGGTCTCGATCTTGTCCAGGAAACGCGCCAGGATCGCCGCCTCACCGCGGTCGCCGGCGGTAACCAGCCCAGCAGCGTCGACGGTGGCCACGGCCTCGTCGGAACTCGTGAACACCGCGAGTGACGTTACGTCGCGCACCGAACCGTCGGAGAAATGGGCCATCGCAATCAACTGCTGTGTATGGGCCGGACGCTTCAGAATGCGCTCGCGCGGGTAAACCTCAAGCTTCACGCAGGTTGCGGCGTCGGCGGCGTCGACCTGGCAGCCCTCGGCGATCCAATCGCGCAGCACCGCGTAGGCGAGATCGGTTTTCTTCAAGCGCCGTCCGCCGCCGTGAGCCAGTTCCATGAGCGGCTTGCGCAACAGCAGACTGGTCTCGGGCTCGTACAAGTTCGTGCGGCGATTGTACGCTTCGCGAACCAAGGTCTCGATGTCCAGAGCCGGGTCATACGCCCGCAACGACATGCGAAAGCCCCCCTTGCCGCTGGGCGAACCGTGGCACGCGCCGGAATTGCAACCTTGCTTTGATAGCACGGCCAATGCGCCGTAGTTGAACGACACCGGCTCGGGCTTTTCCTGATGGTCGATTTCCACGCTCACCGCCGCCTCTTGACCACCAACCTTTGCCATGACCTCCGTGCGGCCATTACCCACCGGCAATACGGTGCCGTGATCAACGCGAGCGATCTTGTCGTCCTTCGACACGAACTCGGAGACGGTCGTCAGGTCTTGCACGCTGCCATCGGCATAGAAACCGGTGACAACCAGGTGCATCACGCGGCGCGGCGAGTCGAGCATCATCTGCGTTGGAAAGACCTCGATCCGCGAGGGCGTGCCAATGCTGATCGGCTCGGCCGCCTCTTCGGCTGCCCGGGAAGAGGGCAACGCCGCACCAACCAAGCACAGGGCCAGGCCCCAGGCCACCGACGCGTTTCGATTCCATGCCGTCAAGCTCATCGATCGCTCCCTATGTTGGTGTTTTTTCGCGCGTTAGCCCGTTTGATCGGGCCGATGGCGCGGTTACGGTTTGTTGACTTCCAAGACGGCCGGTGGCGACTCGGCGGTAAAGTCGGCTTCGCCGACTCGCGTCGTGCCGGCCACCACCACCTTGTCAAACTTGGCCGGGGCCACCGCGGCTGCGGCGGCCAACTCGATGTCGATCTTGTTCTGTGCATCCACCAGCACCACTTGCTCCGGCAGCGTCAGCCCGGCAGGCAGGTTCTTCCAAGCCAGATTCACTAGCCGCTTGTGCGGCGGAGCGATGCTGCGGGCCACCTGACCGTCGGTCTCGTCCAGCCGCCAGTAGGCCAACGGGTTGTCTTTGAGAATCACGTCGCGGGCCGGTGCTGCGGCCTTGGCGGCGGCAAAATGCGCCTGCACTTGCGGCGCTGCAAGCGGTGCATCGAACAGGGCCACTTCATCAAGATTTCCTTTGAACGGTGAAAATCCGTCACCGCGAGTGCCCAGCACAATTTGGCTACCACCGTAGTTCTTGGGAGCTGTCGTCTGGATTTCAGGATTGGCGACTTCGCCGTCGAGATATACTTTGACCTCGTCGCCGGAGCGAACCAGTGCCACGTGATGCCATTCGTTACGCGAAAGGGTCGTTCGGCCCGCGACCAGCGATTGTCCGTTGTAGAAGAAAAGCTTGTCGCGCGGCGAGCTTTCGACGCCGCCGATGCCCAGATGGTCGCCCGGCTGTGCGTTGTCGGCCGTGGGTGTTCCAGGGCGACTGAAGAAGTAGCCCGAGATCGCCGGCGAGTTTGGCTGACTCAAGTCGCGAGTGTTGTATAGCCACAGCTCGACGGTGTAATCGCTCATATTGGTCAGCGGTACGCTTGCCGTCAGGCGGTCGTCGCCAGGAGCCTTGTCGATGCCGGAGAAGCTGACTGCCTTATTGTCCCCTTCAAAACCGGCGAGCGCTGGTGCCCGTGGACCTTCGGCTCCGCGCGTTACGCCGCTTTGATACACGGCCGTCGGCGCCAGCGGTTGCACATCGCCGGCAAACGTGAGCGTGGCCTTTTGCTTGCCACCGGCTGGCAGCGGTCCGCCCGGTGCAAACGCGATCGCGATGGGCGGACCTTCGATCGTAAGCTGCTCAAGCACAAACTCCTGCGGCTGATTCTGGAACGTGGCCGACCCGATCACACGCACGACGTGCTTGCCGGGCGGAATGGCCTCGGCGCTAGCGATCTCAAGTGCCGTCTCAGTCTTTCCCTTGTCGATGGTCGCCGGCTTGGCGGTTGCCGGCTTTGGCAACCCGTCGAGCTTTATGTCCACTTTGTCGTCGAACTTATTGGTCCGAGTGAGCTGGACTTTCAAGCTTGCCGGCACGTTGGGTTGCGTGAGCGCGACGACCGAGGTCGGCGCGGCCAACTGAAAGAACTGAGGAAATACGGGGCCTACACCCAACGCCAGAGCACCGTCCAGCGCCGCGGGCGGGAAAGGCAAGCCCGACAGTGACGCCCGAAGGGCCCCCAGCGTGCTGGCCGTGGTACGAAACTCGATCTCGCCGATCTTTGCCTGGCCGGTGATCTTGAGGTCGGCCAACTGACCGGCCGTCAACGAGGAACCGACCGTAACATGCATCGTCGTTTCCGGCTTACCGTCGGGAATGACGTTGTGCCGAACGGTGCAACCTTCGCCGGCCCCTTCGACGCCCAGCGTGATCGGGCCGTTGTAGTCGCGGCGTGCGGCGGTCACTTTGACGACGAACACGCCGTTTTGTGGGGCGTCTACTTTTTCGGCGGCGGCGGCCAGAGTAAAGCCCGGCTCATACGGCTTCACCAGAATTCGATACACTTCTTCGAGGCCGCCGCGATGATTGGTGTCCTCGACGCGCAGTCGATGCACGCCGTCGGCAGGGAATGTATACGTGAGAACGCCTTCGTCCGTGCCGGCGTCTTCGGCTTCGGCCACGAGACCGCCGTCGGCATTGAACAGCCGCATGTACAAGTCGCTGGGTGAGCCCAGGCTGCGTGTCTGTCCAATGAAAGAGAGCTTGGTACCTTTTTTTGCTTCGAACTGATAATCATCGCGGTCGTTGCGCGTCTCGAAGCGGCCTTCGATGGCGCCGGACAAAGTCACCGGTGTGCTCTGCTGCGGCGTGTCGTTCAGCTCGACTTCAAGCTGCTCGGGCGTGTCGCTGGCCAACAGCGTGACCCACGACGAACCTTGTCCCGGTGCATACACCGTCGCCACATTGAGCCGATCTCCCTGCACGGTCGGCGGCATCGTCACCGAGAGCGGCCCGGCCAATTCCAGGTTTTTTCCGGTCACTTGGATGCTGGCCGACGAACCCTTGGGCGCGGCCAGCGGGTAGGGGACTGTCGGCATCGGAAAATCGCCGAGTCGCAAGCGGTAACGGTGTGCGCCGCCCCCTTGGAAGCGAACGTCGCGAATCTCGAAATAGTAGTCTCCCGCCGCGCCGAACTTGTAGCTGATGCGACTGTCGGCGCCGGTGGCCGGTTCGTCGTCGCTGAAGGCTACTTCACGACCCGCGGCGTTCAACAGCCGGATCATCGGATCCAGAGGCGAGCCCAGACGCCTGGCGAAAACTTCAAACGAGATCCGCTGCCCTGCCGCAGCCGTAATCTTGTAAAAATCGCTCGATTCGGCGTCGCAGGCTCCGTCCACCGCGATTGGCGGCGAGAGGGCCTGGGCCGTGGCGATGGTCTTGTTGTTTCCGGCTCGGGCAATTGTCGCCAGGTCGTCGATCAGAACCAGCCGCACATTTGACACGCCGTTGCCGGTTCGCAGCCGTACTGCGCCGACACTCACCGGCACGTCTGGGGGAACAGTCAAGCGGTAACTGACGTTGGCCGGGTCCGTGCCGTTTTTGTCCACCCCCGGCGTCAACTCCACCGTCGCGGAAAAGCTAGTCCAAAGGCCGGTCGGGCTTGCCAGATTTGCCCCGGAAAACACGACGTCAGCACTCTTGCCGGGCTGCACACCGCCCGGCATAAGGTGCGACAGGGTCGGCGGCTGTG
>CAZUPX010001193.1:0-2274 GCA_964622155.1 uncultured Planctomycetaceae bacterium
CAGCGACGAGTCTGACCAGCCCACCGAGATTTCGTGACACCGGGCCGAGCCGCACTGATACCCCGCCACTCGGCCAATTGTCACCCGTGACGCAATTCGGTATGCTTCCTTACCGCGACAGCAAAAACATCAGGAGGACCCCGCCATGCCGTATCAATTGCCGCCATTGCCCTATGCGTTCAACGCCTTGGAGCCGAATATCGACGCCCGCACGATGGAGATCCATCACGACAAGCACCATGCGGCGTACGTCACCAACTTGAACAAGGCGATCGAAGGCACGCCGTTCGATAATTTGCCCATCGAAAAACTGCTGCGCGAGATTGACAAGGTGCCGGACAACATCCGCACCGCGGTGCGCAATCACGGCGGCGGCCATGCGAACCACTCGATGTTCTGGACCACGATTGGACCCGGCAAGGGGGGCCAGCCGAAAGGGAAATTGGCCGAGGCCATCACGTCTCAGTTAGGAGGCTTTGACGCCTTCAAGACCGCATTCACGGCCGCGGCGACGAGCCGATTTGGCAGCGGCTGGGCCTGGCTGAGCTTGGACAAGAACAACAAGCTCGTCGTTGAGAGCACCGCCAACCAGGACAGTCCGCTCATGACGGGTGGCACGCCGCTGTTGGGTATCGACGTGTGGGAGCACGCTTATTACCTGCTGTATCAGAATCGCCGGCCTGATTACATCACCGCGTTCTACAGCGTCGTCGATTGGGACGCCGTCGGAAAGCTGTACGAAGCCGCCGCACGCTAGCGTTGGGCTCGGAAACAACCGGCTCACCCCATTCCGGCCATTGCCAGCGAGCGAGGGATTCCCTATTTGAACCCTCGTTTGCAATGAGCTTGCAACTGCTGGCACGCCTGCCCTCTCCGGGCGGCAACTGGCGTTGACCGCACAGGGGCATTCTCTATAATCCCGCCCCTGCTTTCGCCCGCCCACCGCTCGAGCGTGGCGGGCAACAAGCTCGGTTCAAATGGCTCTTTCGAGCGCGTTCGCGACGAGACCAACTCCCCGGGGAAGAGGATGCCGAAGCAAGCGACATGGATGTCGCGCGCCGGCCACTTTTCTTCTCGTGCTTAGACAGAAAAAAGGGCGCGTGCACGATGCGAGCGAACCTTCTGCGGTATGCGATTGTTGCGGCCATGGTTCTGGCGCTGTCCGGCTGCCGCTCCGGCGGGAGTTCATCGGCCTGGAGTTGGGGCCGCAAAAACCAACCGACCACCAGTTCCACCGCCGCGAACAACTCGGGGCCAGTGCTCCCCTCGGCACAGGCCGCGCCGGCCAATCCGCCGGTCAGCAGCTACGCCAGTGCACCGCCGGTGGCCTCGTCGTCGCCGTACCCGGACACCGGGGGCGGCGGAAGCCCCTATCCGACCGCGAATTCAGCGGCGCCCCAAGGCGCATACGCCGCGGCGCCAGGACCGGGCGCGGGAGGCGTCGCGCCGCCGAGCGCCTACAGTGCTAGCGCGGCGGCACCAAGCGCGGCGCCGCAAGTCGGTCCGTATAACGAAAATATCGGTCAGCCAGCCGGCGGGCAGTATGCTGCCGCACCAGGCGGTTATGCAGCTCCCAGCTCGGCGCCTGGTTCATACCCGCCGGGCAGCGTCCCGTCGACCGCGGGCGGATACCAACCGGGTCACGGTTATCAAGGTGCGCCGGACGTGTACACCAATGCTCCACCGGGCGGCAACGGCGCTGGACCCGAGAACCAACCCGGCGGCGCTTATGCGGCGGGCACCAATCCGCCCAGTGGTGCACCAGCCGACGGTGGCTATCAGTCTGCCGACAGCCGGTACGGCGACGATCGCTACGGCACCGGCGCGCCGCAAGGCGAGCAACCCCCTGCCGATCGCTATGCAAACCCCGCCGACAACAACGCCGCGGCCGACGCTTCGGGCGGCAGCCAGTATCAACCCGGCGCGACGGGCTACAATCCCGGCCAAACCGGTTACAGTCCGCCGGGCGTGGCCCCGTATCAAATGCCCGCGCAGGCCAACGTCGTGCAACCGACTCGCCGCAATCCGTTTTACCGTCCCGGCGGTACCGGTGACTACGTTTCTAGCGGCGGCGCAGGCACGCCAGCGGCCAGTACGGCCGATCGGTATTCTTCGCCGCCGTCGAGCGACGATCCGAACGCACTGCCGCCGGCGTCTGGCGGAGTGATCGTGCGGTAGGAGGCCACTTACTGGGTGCCATGCTCGCGCCAGCGCGAGCATTCTGAGAGGACATCAAGATCGCGTACCTGAAAGCGCATGCCCGCGAGGCGCGGG
>CAZUPX010001194.1:0-2034 GCA_964622155.1 uncultured Planctomycetaceae bacterium
GCTGTTGACGTGCAGGTCTTCGATGCTCTTGTGCCACAGGTAAGTGCTGGGGACTTCCAGCGGCTGCCGCTTCAGCTTCAAGAAATACAACAGCACGATTGCCGGAGGCACCGCGGCCAGAACGCACCATTGCCAAAAGGAAAGTGTCGAAATCGTGTTCAAGAGCGCACCAATCCCCTGCGCCGCAGGTAGCCCGAAACCAGCTCTTCGACCGGCAACTGGTTATTGGCCAGGATGTAATGGATGCCGCGGCGGCTGCAGAACTCGCGGGCCCCTTCGACAAATGCGGCCAGGGTTTTCTGGTATCGCTTGATGAACGGCGCGCTGCCGGTGATCTCGGCCACGTCGTTGTCTTCGCAATCGACCAGCCGCAGATCCCCCTTAATGTCGGGGTCAAGCTCTTCGGCCGACAGGATCTGAATCACGTAAATGTCCATGTCGCGCGACAGCAGGTATTTGAGCGCGGCGTCGTAGCCCTGCTTGTCCATCAGGTCGCTGATCAGAACGACGATACCTTTGCCCGAATTGCGAATGCAGAAATTCTTGACCCCCTCGGCGAGCGTGGTCGGCGGATCGGTCTCGATCGTGTTCAAATGGTTCTGCATGCGCCACACGCTTTGTCGTCCACGAAACACGGGGGCCCGCAACTGGCTCGGCTGGCCAAGAGTCTCGAACCGCACACGGTCGCCTCGCACCAGCCCGACGAAACCCAGTGCCGCCGCCAGTTGCCTGGCGTAGCGGAGCTTGGTGGGCGTGCCAAAGCCCATCGACTCGCTGGCGTCCAACAGCGTGTAAAAGTGAAGGTCCTCTTCTTCGAAGAAGATCTTCAGAAACAAGCGGTCGAGCCGCGCGTATGTGTTCCAATCGATGAACCGCAAATCGTCGCCGGGTACGTAGCTGCGGAAATCCGCGAACTCGACGCTGTGCCCCTTGCGCGTGCTGCGTCGTTCACCTTTGAGCCGTCCGCGAAAGATCTTGCGGCTGACTAGCTCCAGCCGCTCGAGTTGGGCCAGAAGCTCGGGCGTCAGGAGTGGTTCGGACGCGATCGACATGAAACTTGAACTCGCGATCTTCTGTAGCTGGCATCTGTGAGGCCGGCGTGACTGACACCGGCTAAAACTAATCACTCGCCTTTTCCGGCAGCTTCTCCAGGATTTCCAGTAGAATCTGGTCGGTGTCGATCTCTTCGGCTTGGGCCTCGAAATTGACAATCACCCGGTGTCTTAGCGCCGGCAAATATGCGCTGCGGACGTCCTCGAAGCTCACGTTGTAGCGGCCTTCGAGCAGCGCGCGGACCTTCGAGGCGAGTGCAATCGCCTGCGCTCCTCGAGGGCTAGCGCCCCAACGCAGGTAGCGGTTCGTGGCCTCCAGCGCCAAGGGTCCGCCAGGATGCGTCGCCAATATCAGGCGCACGATATAGTCCTGCACGTGCGGAGCCAGGATGACCTCCCGCACCAAGGCTTGCCACTCGATGATCTCGGCCCCGTCCATCACCTTGCGCGCCTCGACACGCTCGCCACGCGTCGTCCGCTCGACGATCTTGCCCAGCTCCGCGCGACCCGAATAGCCGACGATGAGCTTGAAGAAAAAGCGGTCGAGCTGTGCCTCGGGCAGCGGATAAGTCCCTTCCTGCTCGATCGGGTTCTGAGTGGCCAACACAAAAAACGGTTGCTTGAGCTGATAGACGTGCCCGCCAATGCTCACCGAGCCTTCTTGCATTGTTTCCAGCATGGCCGACTGCGTCTTGGGTGTGGCGCGATTGACTTCGTCGGCCAGGCAGATCTGCGTAAAGATCGGCCCGCGCTGAAACTCGAAAAATCGCTTGCCGTCCGGCGATTCCATGACCATGTTCGTACCCAGGATGTCGGCCGGCATCAGGTCGGGCGTGAACTGAATGCGCGAGAAGTCCAGATCGAGCGTCTTGGCCAACGTGCGCACCAGCAGCGTCTTGCCCAGGCCCGGCACGCCTTCGAGCAGGCAATGTCCGCCGACGAACAGGCACGTGAGCACGCCATGCACGATGTCGTCGTGTCC
>CAZUPX010001195.1:0-2059 GCA_964622155.1 uncultured Planctomycetaceae bacterium
CCCGCGCCTCGCGGGCATGCAGTCGTACATGAAAACCGGCATGCTCACGAAGCATGAGCACAGCACCCGGAAGACGTCCTTTGGGCGACGTTTATTCCAAGTCTTCCAGCCAATGGCGAATTTCGTGCTCATATTCGCTGGCCAGATCGCCTTTGACGAGTTGTCGATGGAAACTGGCCGCGCCTTCCTTGACCAGATCGGCCGCCTCGGCGCTCGGAAAACGGCGCGTGGGGTCGAAGGCGATCAGCCCTCGGCAGAAGCTCATGAGCAACTCGTTGCACACGACTTCCTGCGGCAGAATCTGCGGAAGCTGCTGCGGCAATAGTCGCTTGGCCTGCAGCAATTCGGGATAAGTTGTCAATCCGATAAACGGTTGGTGGCCGGCCAGCATCTCGACCAGCAGGTAACCCAAGCTCGCCAAGTCGGACCGTGGCGTGCATTCGCCCCGCTCCAATACTTCCGGCGCGGCGTACGTGGGCGTGCAGGTTCGTTGCAGCGGCGCGTTGTCCAGATCGAAGGCCGAGCCGATGTCGATGATTTTCGCGTTGCCTGTCCGCTTGATCATTACGTTCGACGGCTTGAGGTCTCCGTGCACGATGCCCTCGCGGTGCAGCGCCGAAAGCGCGGCCAGACATTCGCGGACCACCGAGATGGCGATACCCGGCTTGAGCCGAGGCTGCATGGCGCCGCGGGTCATGATCACGCTGTTGATCTCTTCCCAGCGGCGGTTGCTGACGCGGCTGCGCGTGCGGTCGAGAATTTCGCGCGTCAGCAATCGGCTCAAGTCGAAGCCGTCGATCCACTCCATCTCCATGATGCGAATGCGATTGCGATCGACGAAATTGTGCACGTCCAGCAAGTTGTCTTGCTGAATCTGGGCCACGCGCGCCGCGATCTGCGCGATCCGCTCCATGGCCTTGTCATAGGCCTTCGCGTCCTCGTAGCGGGCGGGCGAAAAGATCTTCAGCGCCACCGGCAGCGTGAAATTATCGGCGCCGCGGCGATCGCTCAGATACACGACCCCCTGCCCTCCCGCCCCCAGCCGGCGCGTCAGGTGCAAGTGCTGGGTCCAGTTCATCCGCTGGCCGTTAATGAGCAGTTGATATCGATCCAGCAGCTCATCGGCACAGTGCTGTGCCGGATGGCCGTTGAGCGTGAGCGTTTGCGTCCCTTGCAGGAAAGTGGTGGTCGACATCGTGAGAAGTCCTTGTGGGGCAAAGATGTTCACCGACCGTTTCCAGTGAAGCATCATCTTAGGCCGATCCGACTTGCCGCGTCCAGCCCGACGCCTCGCCAGAGGCTCGTTATCACGGCCCACAAGCGGGGAAAGTCTCGCAGTGTGGCGCAATGTTGCGCGTTTAAGGACGGCGCGTCGCGCGCACGTGTGCTAGCTTGCGCGGCGAGGAAAGCCGAGGTCTTTGTCGACGAGATTCACTAGCGGTGTGCCCGCCAGGTACCGGCGGAGGTTCTCGCAAAAGAAATCGGTCATTTGATCGATCCGCCGCGCGCTCTGGCCACCGACGTGTGGCGTGATGATCACGTTGGGCAAATCCCAAAGTTTGCTGTCGACCGGCAGTGGCTCGTGCTCGGTTACGTCCAACGCCGCCGCCGCGATTGACCCCTTCTGCAATGCCTCGACCAGGTCGGCCTCGACAACCAGCGGGCCGCGAGCCACGTTGACCAGCAGTGATCCCAGCTTGAAGTGCGCAAAGACCGCGCGGTCAATCATGCCGCGAGTTCGCGGCGTCAGCGGCGCACACAGGAACACGATGTCCGACAGTTCCAGCAGATCGTACAGCCTCTCGGTGGGCCACAGGGCGTCGACGTGCGGCGGTTTATCCACCGGAAAGGCGTCGGTCGCCAAAATCCGCGTTTTGAACGCGCTTAGAATCTCGGCCAGTCGTCGCCCCACGCCCCCCAGACCCACGATACCGGCGGTCATGTGGTGCAAGTCGCGCGTCGGCCGGCGAACGAACTCGCGCGCTTGTTGGGCCTGATAAAAGACCCTCATGCTCCGCGTCAGGCCCAGGGCCAGTGCCAGCGCGTGCTCAGCCACCTG
>CAZUPX010001196.1:0-6173 GCA_964622155.1 uncultured Planctomycetaceae bacterium
CGGCGACAGGTTGTTGACACTCCCGGGCCACGCGGGTGGCACCGACAACTCGTTGTCGGTGTTGCAAAGCAACAAGAGGGCTATCGTACATCAATTGATTATGACATCCGAGTTTGTGTCCCTCTTGTGCCTTCGGCACCCAGACAACAAGTTGTCTGGGCCACCCGATCTCATGCCGATTCCTTTCCTTTGCCACCCTCCACCGTCAGCGCCATGTTGTCGCGGTGGATGACTTCATCATACGGGCAATGGCCCAATGCTGCCGCGATCGCGTCGGTTTTGAGCCCCTTGATCTTCACGAGATCGTCGAGCGAGTAGTTGGTCAGGCCGCGGGCGAACTCGACCCCTTGGGCGTCTTGCAGGGCAACGATCTCCCCCTTCTTGAACGTGCCGATCGCGCCCACCACGCCGATGGCTAACAGGCTCTTGCCCTTGCGTTCCACCGCCTCGCGGGCGCCGGCGTCGACGGTCAACACGCCGCGCGGATGGGCGGTGAAGCCGATCCATCGTTTGAACGAGCGCAGGGCCTGGCCCTGCGCGGTGAAGAGCGTGCCGACCGTCTCGCCGGCCACGATTCTTGCCAGCACGCCCGGCGTGCGGCCGTTGGCGATAATCACGTTCTCGCCGGCCGACGTGGCGATCCGCGCCGCTTCGAGCTTGCTGGCCATGCCCCCTTTGCTCGTGCCTGTCGACTTGTCGCGCACCAGGTTGAAGATCGCCGCATCGAGCTTGGTGACCGTGGGGATCAGCTTCGACTTCGGGTCGCTCGGATCGCCGTCGTACAGGCCGTCGACGTCGGACAAGAGGACGAGCAGGGGGGCCCGAATGAGATTGGTGACCATGGCAGCCAGCCGGTCGTTATCGCCGAACGTGCTCATCAGCTCGTCGACGCTGACCGTGTCGTTCTCGTTGATGATCGGCACGGCCCCGAACTCGAACAGTGCCCGGATCGTATTGCGGACGTTCAAGTAGCCGGTGCGGTCGTCCAGGTCGCGGGCCGTGAGCAGTAGTTGGGCCGCGTGGCGCCCGTGAGCCCGCAGGCCGCGATCATACGACTCCATCAGATGGCTCTGCCCGACGGCGGCGACGGCCTGCAGCTCGGCCAGATTAGGGGGGCGTTTGCCAAGCTGGAGCTGTCCCATGCCGGCCCCGACCGCGCCAGACGTCACGAGTGCCACCTTGCGGCCGGTGGCCATCAATTGGTGCAGTTCTTCCGCCAGCGCGGCCACCCGCTTTTGGTTCAAGAGTCCGCCCGCACCGGTCAACACGCGCGTACCGACCTTGATCACAATCGTGTGGGCCGCCGTGGCAATCTCCTGACGCACCAGATCGGTCATGGGAGGTAGTGACAAAAAGAATCATCCGAACATCAACACCAGGTCATCATATCGGCTGATCGTGGCGCTCAAAACCCTGCGCGCAGGCGTGCGATTGTGCCACACCGGCGTCAATCACCCCGCCGTGGGTGGCACTGGCATCTTGCCAGTGCGAACTGTTCCGCCGACCTGCACTGGCCGCACGCCAGTGCCACGTGTCGAAAACGGCCGCGAAATGCACGCGGTTGTTAAACATCGACGTTGGTTCTACAATGACTTTCGCGGGTTCAACGGCTGCGACCACGCTCCCTGGGCTGTCTTCGATGAGCGACCTGAAGCACGAGTGCGGCGTGGCCGCTATCTATCACCTCAGCGGCCGGGGTCGCAGTCCACTGTGCCCCGAGCAGGGGTCCGAGGAAGTTTCGCGGCTGATCCCACGCATGCTTCTGGATATCCAGAATCGCGGCCAACTCTCGGCCGGCATGACGTCGTTCAACCCCAGCCGCAAGCAACTGATCGACACCTATAAGGAGTTAGGCGGGGTCAGCGAGGTATTTCGACTCAGCCACAGGGGCAAGTATGAGAGCCTGATGCGCCGCTACTCAGGCCGTGCGGCCATCGGGCAGGTTCGCTATGCCACTTGCGGCTCGGAGGACAAAAGCTACGCCCAGCCCTTCGAGCGGCACCACGTGCAGAAGCACAAGTGGTTCAGCTTCGCCTTCAACGGCCAGTTGGCCAATTATCAGGTCCTGCGGCAGAATCTGCTGGCTGACTCCGACAACCACCTGGCCCGCGACACCGACACCGAGATCATCATGCACGAGATCGGCCGCGAGCTGTCGGAAAACCACCGGCCGCCGCTGATCGAGGTCATGCGTTCGATCAGCAGCCGCTTCGACGGTGCCTATTGCCTGGTGCTGCTCAACGCCCTGGGCGACATGCTGGTGGCCCGCGACCCGTTGGGCCTGCGGCCGCTATGCTACGCCTTGGAAGGCCCGCTATTTGCCGCGGCCAGCGAGAGCGTGGCCCTGTTGAACCTGGGGTTCTCGCCCGAGAATATCAAGACGCTGCTGCCGGGCCAGGCGATCACGATCTCAGACGGCGTGTTCGAGATCCAGCGGTTCGCCGCCAGCCCCCGCCGCGCCCATTGCTTTTTCGAGTGGATTTATTTCGCCAACGTGGCCAGCACGCTTGACGGCCGCAGCGTGTACCTATCGCGCAAGGCGCTTGGCGAGGAGCTGGCCCGGTTGGAGACGGTGCCGATTGACGAGGACACGATCGTCGTGCCGGTGCCCGACACCAGCAAGGCGGCCGCCGACGCCATGGCGTTCAAGCTCCAGGTCCCATCGCTGGAAGGTTTGATTCGCAATCGTTACACCGGCCGCACGTTCATCGAAGGCACTAGCAGCCGCAAGCGCAAGGCCGAGACCAAGTACACTCCGCTGCGCGAGGTGTTAGAAGACAAACGGGTGATTCTGGTTGAGGATTCGGTCGTCCGTTCGACGACGATGAAGGTGCTGCTAAAGCGGATTCGCGAGCTGGGCCGTGCCCGCGAGATTCACGTCCGCGTGGCCTGCCCGCCGATCGTGGCTCCGTGTTTTTACGGCATCGACATGTCGACGATCAGCGAGCTGTTCGCCCCGAAATTCCTCAAAGGGGGCCCGCTGACAGAGAAGGCGCAGGCCGAGATGGCCGCCTCGCTGGGGGCCGATTCGCTCCGCTATCTGCCGGTGGAATCGATCGCCCGGGCAATCGCCTTCGACAGCGACCAGCTCTGCCAGGCCTGTATCACGGGCGACTATCCAACGCCCGCCGGCCAGGAGCTGTACCAGATCGCCCTGCAAAACGCCCCCCACGGCACGCTCAAGCGGACCTACGAGGGGCCGAGTGTGCCGGTCGGGGCGCCGAATGGCGGCTAGCGCGTCAGGCCCCTCCCCAAGCTTGCCATCGCTCGACGCCTGTTGCGCGATGGCGAGAGGACAGAAGACGGCGCGGACCGCGAAGAGTCGGATCGCGGCGATCATGGCCGCCGGGGACGGCCAACCGAGCGGGCTTCTTCGATCAACTCGCGGAAAATCCGTTCGTGCTCGTGGACGGCCTGGGTGTCTTCAAATAGAGCGTGGCTGGCTCGCTCAATGCGCTGCGAAACGTGGTGTCGAAACGCGGCGTCCGTGCCCAAGGCGACCGCGATGTCAATATACTGCCGTGGATCGAGCGCCACGGTGTCGGAAATCCCCATTTTCCGGTAGCAGCCGAGCGTGTATCGCCCCCGCTGGAATTGCGAGGGGAGCGTGACTATCGGCTTGTGCAACGAGAAGCCGTCGTAGCTGGTATTGACACCGCCGAAGTGCGGTGGGTCAAGCAGGACGTCGGCCGCGGCGATCAGGCTCAGGTAGTCTCCAGTTTCCTGAAACGGGAGGAACAGGATTCGATCCGCGACGTCCGATAACGTCTTGGCGAACCGCGCGCTCAATTGCTCGGCGACAAATGCACCGTGAAGATCCTCGACAATGACGACGATGCCGTTGGGATCTTGGCGAAGGATGCCAGCCAGCAGCGGATCGAAGTCTGGGTGAAACTTGCCGAGCTGCTGCGCGCAAAGATAAAGGTGTTGAGACGGCGCGATTCCGAAATACTCTCGGCCCTTGAGCGGTACGGGGACCGACACGCGCGGCCGATAAGTGAGCAGCGTGCTGGCGAGGACCAGATTTTCGGTGTAATGTCCGGCGGCGTCCTCAGGCTCCACCAGGGCGGCAGAAAGGTAGTGATCCACCTGAGCAATCCCGGACGTGACTTGAATGCCCCATGACGTGCACTGCACGGGCGCCAACCGCAAGAAGGGCAGAAAGTAATTGGTGTTGTCGGTGCCGACTTCCCAGTAGTACAGCAGATCGAACTGCAACTGGCGGATGGCATTGGCAATTTGATCGAACGTGGCGGGAAGGCCGAGCAGCCTGACGGCCTCGCTGCGGATGCCCGAGCGCAATAGCGGGGTGCCGCGATGGGACCCAACGACGACCAGCTCGAACAGAGTCGGGTCCATGCGTTCGACGATCCCGCCCATTGATTTCACGAACCCTTTTTCGTGCCGGTCGGTGACCACGAAGCCGATCCGTGGACGGCCCGGCGAGCCAATGACGCGTTCTTCGAGGAAGCAATCGTTGAAGATTCTGGCATAGGCTTCTCGGATCGGACGATCATCGCGGCCGTGAAATTGAAGGTTGAAGGATGGCTTGCAGTCCGACGCTTGCAGTTGAGACGGCACGACGGTGTGGCGTGCCGCGGCAAAGCTCTCCAGCTCGCGGAGCAGCGCCTGGCGGTACGCGTCAATCTCCTGGTTGTTCGTGAAGATGCGCGGGCACAGCGAAGCCATGCTCAACCGCCAGACGACTTGTCGGGGGTTGAGCCGCAGGGCTTTCGCGTAGCACTGTCGGGCGGCGTCTGTCTTCCCTTGGCCCGCCAACAGGGCCGCCAGGTTGTTCGACGCGTCGCCCGCTTCGGGCTTGATCTCCAAAGCGCGCTGGCAGGCCGCTACGGCTTCGTCGAGGCGTCCAAGCGCTGCGAGCACGGCGGCGAGATTGTTGTGCGCGTCGGCCAGGTCGGGTTTGAGGGCCAGGGCGCGCCGGCAGCAGGTCTCGGCCTCGTCCAAGCTGCCCTCCTTCTCGCGAATTGCACCGAGACTGTTGTGCGCATCGGCAAAGTCGGGCCGTAGCTCGATTGCCCGCTGGCACCAGGCGGCCGCCTCGGCGAGCTTGCCTTGTGCAGTCAGCGCCGAGGCCATGGTGAGGTGCGCCTCGGCAAAATTGGCGCGCAACTGCAGGGCCCGCTGGCAGCAGCTCACGGCTTCGTCGAGTTGATTCTGAGCGATTGCCGCATTGGCCAGGTTGTTGTAAGCCTCGGCCAGATCCGGCTTCAATTCCAGGGCCCGCCGGAAACACGCGATGGCTTCGTCGAGTTTTTCCTGTCTGGCCAGCACCGTGCCCAGGTTGAGATGGGATTCGGCGAGGTTGGGGTTTGCTCGAACGGCGTTTCGGCAGGCAGCCGCCGCGAGGTCGAACTTGCCCTGCGCCCCCAGCACGGCGCCGAGAAGACTTTGTGCCTCGGCAGAATCGGGCCGCAACGCAATGGCCTGCTGCAAGCAGTCGGCCGCTTCGCTCAGTTTTCCGGCTTGTGCCAGCGCGAGGCCACGGTCAAAGTGGGCTATCGCGCGGTCGGTGTGGGGTCGCATGGCTTGAAAAACTCCGCTCGGTAAACCGGCTCCTCGTTGAGCCGCATGCGGCGTTCGAAGTGGGTGCGATAGTCCAGGTCGCCGTCGGCGGCCTTTTCGGCGACCTTGTGCGGGCCGGAGAGCTTCGTGTTCGTCACGATGAATTCCAGCGACGTTTGAAAATACTCCTCCACGTCGGTCCAGAAGTGCAGCGTGCCGCCGGGCACGAGCACCCGCTCGACGTTAACGAGAAACGCGGCATTCATTACGCGCCGCTTCTTGTGCCGGGCTTTCCACCACGGGTCGGGAAAATAAACGTGGACCGCGGCAACGGAGTTGTCCACCAGCGCGTCTCGGAATAGTAGCTGCGCGTCGCCGTAAACGACTTTGGCGTTGGCGATCCGCCGTTTTGCCAGCCGCGCCGCGCAGTAGCGGGCATACTTGCCCAGGATCTCGATTCCCAGAAAATCGCGGTCCCCGTCGGCCGCGGCAGCCGCCGACAAAAAAAGGCCCTTGCCGCAGCCGACCTCGATCTCCAGAGGGTCGCGGCGGCCGAAGAGTGCCTGGCAGTTCAGCGGCCGCTCAAGCTCGTCGAGCTTGACCAAGTGCCCTGACAGGTCGAGTGTCGGATCGATGCGACGCAGCGCTCG
>CAZUPX010001197.1:0-1614 GCA_964622155.1 uncultured Planctomycetaceae bacterium
GAGTGTACGACCCGGCGACCCTATACACGGGCTCCTGCATCGCGAACAGGATCTATTTCCAGAAGAGCGGGAAAATCAGCTACTCAATGGACTGCACGGACAGCAACTTCATCCCTGCCGTCGCGTTCAAATGCGCCGCAGCGACCCAGGCGATGGCGACGATTGGCTACTTCCAGGATCTCGCGGGGCAATGGCGCATCACCCCAACCAGCACCACCTTGCGCTGGCGCGGCATCATCGGCAATACGGCCCCTAACGTCGAGTGCCTCGCGGACGCCGGTGTGCACGGCAACGGCGTGAACCCCCTCGCCCTGTGGGCTGCCAACGTCCCCGCCAAGGGCGGCTGGTCGGCGCTCCCGGCCGAGGCGATCGACTTTACCCAGAATGGCTCCGGCAACTACGTGTTCTATTCCGCCAACTACATCAACTGGCTGAACGATCCGAGCACGATCGTGCAGACGCGGCTTAAGACCGTGCAGGACGTAGCCAAGCAGACCATCGACCAGCTCGCGGCCTCCGACAAAGTGAATGTGGGCCTGATGCGTTTCAGCAGCAACACCACCAGAGGCTGCGAAGAGGGCTCGGCCGAGGGCGGCATGATGCTGCGCGAGATGAATACGGTCGCAGCCAGTGCGACGGTGATGAAGAATGACATCGATGCCCTGAATCCCTCCGGCTGCACGCCGCTCTCCGAGACCATGTACGAGGCCTACCTCTATCTGAGCGGCGGGCGTGTCGATTACGGCATCAATTCGCAGACTACGCCGGGCAGCCCGCTGCCGAGTGTCGCGAGTTCGCGCCAGGCCGCGCCGAACACGAATCTGTACCAGAGCCCGCTGCTGACTTCCTGCCAGAGCAACTTCATCGTGCTGCTGACCGACGGGTTACCGACTGCCGATAATTCGGCAGATCCGGAGATCGAGACGCTGATCGGCCGTAGCTGTGCCGGCACGGGGGATGGGCGTTGCCTCGAAGAGGTTGCTCAGTACATGTTCGAGAACGATCTGCGCCCGCTGACGGGGATACAAAACGTCACGACCTACACGATTGGCTTCGGCGATGCGGTCGCCGGTTCGACGGCGCTGACCCAGACCGCGGCCGGTGCCGGCGGCGAGTTTTACGAAGCCAACGACACGGCGACCCTCGTCACCGCGCTGGCCCGCGTCGTGAACGACATCCTTTCCTACAGTACTTCGTTCACGGCACCCGCGGTGTCGGTCAACGCCTTCAACCGCACGCAGAATCTCAACGACCTCTACGTGACCGTGTTCAAGCCCAGCGCACCCACTCTGACCTACAGCTGGGCGGGCAATATCAAGAAGTACCGGCTGGATCCGGACGGCACGATCATGGACGCCGCGGACTTGCCGGCGGTCGAAATCTCGACGGGCTTCTTCGGCGACGACGCCCAGAGTTTCTGGACCACTGTCCCCCCCGCTGACGGCGCCGACGTGAGTCGGGGTGGCGCGGCCCACGAGTTGCCCGTGCCGGCCACACGCAAAGTCTACAGCGACCTGGACAGCGCCGCTGCGTTGACCGCCACTTCAAACCAGGTCGAAGTTGCGAACACGTTGATCACGGAGACAACGCTGGGTCTCGCGGCGGCCGAGGCGC
>CAZUPX010001198.1:0-2900 GCA_964622155.1 uncultured Planctomycetaceae bacterium
GTCTCGACTCTTTTTCCGCCGTCGGCCCGGAACGAAGGCGCCGCTCGATGAGCTTCGGGTCTCGCTTCAAGAAATAGACAGTCGTCAAGGTAGTCATTCCCGTCAGCAGGAGCAGGTAAACCCACCCCTGCCAGTAATCCAATGTCCACGCGGGCAGGAACAACAGCAGCCCCAAAATCACCACGAATCGGACCACGCTCGTCAGCGCCCGCCACCGGATGTCTTGCTCGTGGGATGCCATCGGCTTAATTCTATCGATTGACCGTGACGGTTTGACGTCGCACGATCAAGAAACTCTAAATGCCTGGCACGGTGCTGGACGAACTGGCAAAGCGAAGTGTTTAATGTGACGTTGTCTATGACCCGCCAGATCGCGAGATCTGGCCGTATTGGTTCCATTCCGGCGAGTAACCGTGACGCGGATATTCACGACATTGGCCTGGTTGGCGGTGGTGATGTTGGTCGCCACGTTCGTCGTAGGGCTGTCGATCGAGGACTTGCACACCGACCACTCGGAACTGATGCTTCGTTGGGCCACCGTGCATCGGCTGTCTGGCGTCGCTACGGCGCTGGTCGTCGTGCTGGTTAACTCGATCGTCGTGACTTACTTCATCGGCACCAGTCGCTGGTGCAAGGAGGTCGGTGAGACGTATGGGCTCGACGCGTCGTTGATCCACCGCAGCAACGCGCTGAAGCGCCGCACGTTTCCGTGGGCCGTGACGGGGATGCTCGCGGTGGTTGGATTGATCGCGCTCGGCGGAGCCGCCGATCCGGCAACGGGCCGTCCAGATACTCAGGCTTGGGTCACGCCGCATCTGGTGGGCTCGATGTGTGGCCTCGTGCTGATCGCCTGGGCGTTCTTGGTCCAGTGGCAAAATATTCGCGACAATCAGGAAATTATCGCCGACGTGCTGGCAGAAGTTCGCCGCATCCGCGCCGAGCGCGGCCTGGAAGTTTGAACGGGCGCCCGCTTGGAAATATGCTGACGGTTGCGCTCGGCACCGCCACCAGCGCGCGGCCTTACTCGCCAGCTCCCTATTGTCGTTCGCGCTGGGATTGCTCGCCGTGCTGGTGACCGTGCACACCTGCCTCCAAGAAAATGGTGCTCCAAGCCACGAAAATGCCGGCCACGAGCGCCAACGACAGAGCGGCGCGGTCGTGACGATGGAACTGCAACTCGGGCAGTAAGTCGCTCGAGGCGATGCAGATAAACGCACCCGCGGCGAAACCGAGCGCCTGTCCCAAGCCGTTTTGCGGTGCCGCAAACGGACCGTAAGACGCGTAAAACAGCAGCACGCCGACCGGCGTCACCAGTGAGTATAGGAAATTGAGCATGTGTCGGGAGCCGGCACTGCGGCCGGCTGCGGCCATCAATGTGCCAATCGTCAGCGAGTCAAACGGCTTATGAAGCACGACCGCCAGCACGGTTCCTAAACCGGCCCAGGCGACGGGGTGCTGCTCTTGATCCGCGGCCACCGCCGCGGCCATCGCCACACCGTCGACCAGCGCGTGCAAAGTCAGGCCAATCGCAGCCCCACTCCAGGGAATCGACTGGCCGACCGATTCGGCACTGTGAACGTGGTGGAGCGTGGAATGTGCCGGCTGGTTAGGCTCGTGATTCGAGTGAGAGTGGTCGACCGTTTCTTCGTCAGGCACGTCGTGGTGATGGAAGTGAAAGAACCGCTCAAGGAAAAACATGAATAGAAACCCGACTAGCGTCCAAATGGTCGCGCCTTCGATGGATCCCAGCGCGATGTAGCTGTGCGGCAGCAGGTGCAGCAGGCCGATGCCCAGCATGATGCCCGACACGAAGCTGATGGCGATCTGCATCCGGCGGTGCGTCAGCCGCACGAGCAGCGGTATCCAGCCTCCGGCCAGCGAAAACACGACCGAAACCGCGCAGTAGATGACCAGTAAGACGACGGTCTGCATGCCAGGGATTTCCCAAAACAGGCCAGTATCACCCGCGGCCCGAACTGGAACAAGAGCCACTCGCCCCCTCGAGCCAAGGTTGACCGAAGATCAAGACAGTTCGTATCGTGTGTTGTTTGCCAGAGGCGAGTCGAATCGAGGTCGACAGACAGGCGGCACACCATGCGAGCGTGCGTGCAACGAGTTAGCGAAGCGCGGGTCAGCGTCGATGGCAACGTCTGCGGCCAGATTGGCGTTGGCCTGCTCGTGCTGCTGGGCATTGCTGCCGACGACACGGCCGACGACTCGCGTTCGCTAGCCGATAAGATCGTTGGCTTGCGGATATTCGATGATGACGCTGGCAAAATGAATTTCGCACTGGCCGACGTGCACGGCGCGATGTTGGTGGTAAGCCAGTTCACGCTATTGGGCGACTGCCGCAAAGGTCGCCGGCCGAGCTATATCGCGGCCGCGCCGCCAGAGTTAGCCGAGCCGCTGTATCAGGCGTTCGTCACCGCGGTAGCCCAGCAGGGCGTTGAGGTCGCGACCGGAAGATTTCGCGAACGCATGCACGTGAGCCTGACCAACGACGGCCCCGTCACGCTGCTGCTGGATAGCCGGCGCGAGTTTTAGCCAGACGCGATGCAGGGTTTCAGCGGGGAAGGGGAGCCTGGGAAGGGGAGTGGGCAGCCCGTGTGCCACTGGCTTTGCCAGTGTGCCTTGTTGCCTGGCCAAGAACGAACAGCACTGGCAAAGCCAGTGGCACACTACTGCAAGTCGCGGTCGCGGGGGCGCTGCTTGGCGATGATACCCGGAGTCTCGCTTCCGGGCGGCGTTTTATTGGGCGCGGGATCTTCGGCCATCATGAACGCCAGGATCACGCACGTGGCGTAGACGAGCAAGTTGGACCACCAGCAGTCGCCCCAAAACTTAATCGCCGTGCCAAACGAGCTCTTGAGTCGCAGTCGGCGAAAGTCGATCGCCCAAAT
>CAZUPX010001199.1:0-3043 GCA_964622155.1 uncultured Planctomycetaceae bacterium
AGGGCGTGCTGGTCAGCCTGCTGGTACCCGGGTCGTGCTCGATGGATCCGCTCGAAATCTTCCAAGACATCGGTATGTCGCTCGGGCTGGGCCTCTTGGTCGGCCTGCAACGCCAACACGTCGAGTCGCAGGTCGCCGGCATTCGCACGTTTGCCCTGGTGACTTTGCTGGGCACGATCATGGCTCTGCTCAGCCAACCCTACGGGGGCTGGCTGGTGGCCGTCGGCGCGCTGTGCGTGGCCGCGCTCATGTTCGTGGCCAACCTGGCCAAGATGCGTCGCGGGCTTAGCGAACCGGGACTGACGACCGAAGTGGCCGCCATGGTCATGTACGGAGTGGGCGCCTACCTGGTGCTGGGCGATGGCGGCGTCGCGGTGCTTATCGGTGGCATTGTGGCCGTGCTGCTGCAGTTCAAGCAGCCGATGCACGCATTCGTCGGCCGCATGGAAGCCGACGATCTGCGCGTCATTATGCAGTTCGTGTTGTTGGCGCTGGTCATCCTGCCGGTCTTGCCGAACGAGAACTTCGGGCCCTTCAACGCGTTCAACCCGCACGAGACGTGGTTGATGGTCGTGCTGATCGTCGGACTGAACGTGGCGGGTTATATCGTCTACAAGTTTTTCGGCCAAAATGCCGGCACGATGCTTGGCGGAGCAATGGGAGGACTCGTTTCGAGCACCGCCACAACGGTCAGCTATGCCCGCCGTTCGACCCGGCAACCGCAGGAGGCGAGCCAGGCGGCACTGGTGATCATCATTGCATCGGCGGTCGCGATTGGCAGAGTCATCGTCGAAGTGGCCGCTGTGGCCGCCCCCGTGGTCCGCTACATCGGCCCGCCGCTAGCGATCATGTTTATGTGGATGCTCGCTCTGTCACTGGCAGTGCATCGACTTGACGGTGACCGCAAAGCCGACTTGCCGCCACCGAGCAATCCGGCGGAGCTGAAAACGGCACTCGTCTTCGGCGCCATGTATGCCGTGATCAAGCTGGTCGTTGCCGCCACTCAGCATTACTTTGGCGACTCGGCGTTGTACGCGGTAGCCGGTATCTCGGGCTTGACCGATCTGGATGCCATCACGCTGTCGACCGCAAAACTAATCGAGGATGATCGACTGCCCGCGAACCTTGGCTGGCGGTTGATCCTCGTTGCCGCCATGTCGAACCTGGCATTCAAAGCCGGCATCGCCGTCGTCATTGGCCATCGTCGGCTGGCGCTGCGGACATTGGTCGTATTCGGCGCCGCGATCATCGGCGGATGTCTGATCCTCTGGCTTTGGTCGTCCGACCTGGTCAATCAATGGATTGACACATTTCTGAGCGAGTAGTCGAGAAGGCGCGGCCTTTGTCGAAACGGAAGCGTGGATCGATCGATGATCGCATCCATTGCCCTCAGATCATAAAATACCAGCCTTCCTTCTCATTCAGGCTGACGGCGTGACGAGGGCACGTCGGGCAGACGTCGTCGCCGATGATCTCGTACGCGAAGCGCACGGCTTCCAGCGTGCTCGACCAGATCTCGCCGGTTTCCTCGAACACGAAGACGCGGCTCGGACCCAAGTGGCGCGCCACGCCGCTCGATTCGACGACCTTCATCAGATCGGGCCGCACGCCGCACAATAGCACAGCGACGCCGGCTTCGTGCATCCGCACGATAAATCGATCCAACACGTTCAGGCACACGGCGTCGGGATTTCTCGCACGCTTGAGCCGTAGCACGACGACGCGCACGCCCTCGTCCCTCACCCGCCGAATCGAATCCAGGTGCTGTTCGAGCTCTGTCGAGGCGCCGAAAAACAGCTCGCCCTCAAGACTGAAGATGCGAATCCGGTTGCATGGCACGTCGGTTGACACACGTTCGCGAACCACGCGCTCGCGCGACATGACCAGTTCGGTCAGGTGGACGCGCGCCGCCTGCGGCACGTAAAGCACGAACGACAGAAAGACTCCAATCAGCACGCAGAACTCAATCGATACGGCGACGGCGGAAATCGCCGTGAGTGACACGATCCAAGCATCCATCCTTGTGGTGCGGAGGTAATAAGCCAACTGCTGCCGATCGACCAACCGCCAGGCGGATAGCATAAGAATGCCCGCGAGGCCTGCCTTCGGAATGAAATAGGCGTAGGGCGCGAACAAGACCACGGTCAGCGCGACAGCCGCGGCGGCGACAACGCCAGACCACTGCGTTTGAGCGCCGGCCTGCTGATTGATGTTCGAACGCGTGAGTGATCCGGAACCAGGAAAGCAATGGAAAAAGCTTCCGGTCAGGTTGGCCAGGCCCTCGCTCAGACATTGCTGATTGATGTCCAGTTTTTGGCCGGCTTTGGCGGCGATGGCCTTGGCCATGGCGATCGCCTCGAGCAGGCCCAATAACGCAATGGCCAGGCTGCTGTCGGCCAAGGATCGAACGTGAGACCATTCGATCTGAGGCAATTCGAACGAGGGGAGCGCCGCCGGAATCGTGCCAACGATTTGAACGCCTTGCCGATCGAGTTCCCAGCCCCAAACGACGGCCGCCATAGAAATGATTGCCAGTAACAGCTCTGGGAGCCGGATGCGCAACAACAGATTGATCCAGTGCAGTACCACTGCGATGCCAATTGTTGCCAACCCGATTGCAAGAGCGGATCGGTTGGTCTCGCCGATGTTGCGCACCGTTAGCCAAAAGCGCATGAGAAAATGGTCTTCACCCGTCCCGCCTGTCGGCAGGCCCAACAGATTCTTGAGTTGATCGAGTACCAGTAACACCGCGGCGCCAAGCGTGAATCCGACGATCACCGCGTGCGAAATGTAACGCGTCAGATCGCCCAAGCGGAGCAGCGTGATAAAGGTTTGGACAGCCCCAACGAGAAGCGCCAGCAGGATCGCTGCAGGAATCCGCTCGGCCTCGCTAAAGCCGACCAAGGCGCTTAAGACGGCGATCGAGATCGCGTTGGTCGGCCCGTTGATCAGCTGCTTGGATGAATCGAACAACGCGCCGACGCCGGTCATGACGATCGCGGTGTACAGTCCGTACTGCGGCGGAATGCCCGCGATCTGCGCG
>CAZUPX010001200.1:0-1717 GCA_964622155.1 uncultured Planctomycetaceae bacterium
CGGCCTCACAGAGGCCAGCTACAGAAGAGGGACTCGTGAAGCTGGCAGTTTCGGTGACTTCAGGATAGCCTGTTGACTGACTCGCGCGATTCCTTCCCGACCCGCCAAAGAGAGATTGATCGAAAATGATACGGTTTTCAGTTTCGGTCATATTCATCCTTACAACCACGCTGGCGTCGATCGGCACGGCGACCGCCGCGCTGCCCGAGCGGCCGAACGTTGTCATCATCTTTTGCGACGACTTGGGCTACGGCGACGTGGGCGTGTACGGCGCGAAGGGCTATGCCACACCGAACATCGACCGGCTGGCGGCCGAGGGCGTTCGCTTCACGCGGTTCTATGTGACGCAGCCGGTGTGCTCGGCTTCGCGAGCTGGACTCTTGACGGGCTGCTACCCCAACCGCATCGGCATCAAGGGCGCGCTGGGTCCGGGCTCGAAGGTGGGCATCCATGCCGACGAGATGACGCTCGGCGAGCTCGTGAAGCAACAAGGCTACGCGACCGCCATTTTTGGCAAGTGGCACCTGGGCGACGCGCCGCAATTCCTCCCGACGCGCAACGGCTTTGACGAATACTTTGGCCTTCCCTACTCGAACGACATGTGGCCCTTGCACCCCGGCTACCTGCATTTGTCGCCCGAGGAGCGGAAGCGGCAAGGCTTCCCAAGGCTGCCATTGATCGAGGACGAAGAAACGTCGATCGCCGAGGTCACGGCCGAACATCAGCGGCAACTGACCACCTGGTACACCGAGCATGCGATGAAGTTCATCGAGCGAAACAAGGAACACCCGTTCCTGTTGTATCTTGCGCACAGCATGCCGCATGTGCCGCTGCACGCCAGCGACAAATTTCAGGGCAAGACGCAGCGGGGACTTTTTGGCGACGTGATCGAGGAGATCGACTGGTCGGTCGGCGAAGTGCTCAAGACATTTCACAACAACGGCCTCGACGAGCGAACGCTGGTCATCTTCACTTCCGACAACGGTCCCTGGCTCAGCTACGGCGATCACGCGGGCTCGGCCGGGCCGCTGCGCGAAGGTAAAGGCACGACCTGGGAAGGTGGTGTGCGCGAGCCATACATCGCCCGCTGGACCGGAGTGATCCCCGCCGGGGCGGTCTGCGATGAGCCGGCCATGACCATTGACCTGTTTCCCACTATCGCCCGGCTCACTGGCGCCAAGTTGCCGCCGCACAAGATCGACGGGCTCGACATCTGGCCGCTACTAGCGGGCAAAAAGGGGGCCAAAAATCCTCACGAGGCGTACTACTTCTATTACGCCGACAACGAGCTGCAAGGCGTGACCAGCGGGCATTGGAAGCTGATCCTGCCGCACACCTATCGCACGTTGGACGGCAAACCCGGCGGCAGTGACGGCTTGCCCGCGCAGTATGTGCAGCGCAAATTGACGCAGCCAGAGCTGTACGACCTGGAAGCCGACATCGGTGAAACCCACGACGTCGCCGCCATGCACCCCGACGTCGTTTCACGACTCTTGGCGCTGGCCGAAACCGCGCGTGACGATCTGGGCGATTCACTGACGAAGCGGACAGGAAAAAATGTCCGCGAGCCCGGGCGCGTGACTGCCGGAACCAAGTAGCTCGCGTCGTTGTGATTGGCGTCAAATCACAAGGATAAAAGTAGAAACGCAGAGAACGCGGAGGACGCAGAGCTTAAGTCGTTATCATAATAATACTCTCCGCGTTCTCAGCGACCTCT
>CAZUPX010001201.1:0-3750 GCA_964622155.1 uncultured Planctomycetaceae bacterium
TTGTGATCGTGACAGCGGGCGCAGTGCACCGTCAGGCTCACGAACGAGGACATCGTGGATGCTACCATGTCGTCGCGATCGTTCGAGCGGGCGATGTCCTTGTCGACCGTCCCTTCGCGCAGTTCGGCGTGCCCCACGAAATACCACGGTCCGGCGGCGATGAACCCGGTGGCCACGACCGCCCGCGGATCGTCGGGATACAACACGTCCCCGGCGACCTGCTGGGCCACGAACTGGTCGTACGGCATGTCGGAGTTCAGGCTGTCAATGACCCAATCGCGATAGGGCCAGGCGTTTGGCCGCGGTTTGTCTTTGTCGTAGCCGTGCGACTCGCCGTAGTGGACGATATCGAGCCAATAGCGGCCAAATCGCTCTCCGTACCTAGGCGACGCCAACAGCCGGTCGACCAGTCGCTCGTATGCGTCGCCGCTCGGGTCGTTGACGAAGTCGTCAATCGCCTCGGGCGTCGGCGGCAAGCCATGCAGGTCATAGGTCAACCGGCGGATGAGCGTTCGGCGATCGGCTTGGGCGGCGGGCGACAGGTTGTGCTCGCGCAATCTTGCAAGAATGAAGCTGTCTACGGGCGCGCGAACCCAAGCGTCGGCCGCTGAGGGCACCGCGACCTTGGCCGGCGGCACCAACGACCACCAGTTGCTCTCTTCGCCGCGCGCGTGTGCGGCCACCAACAACATTGCTGGAACAATCAAGAAAGTTCGCCGCATTGTATCGGTCAACCGTGTGAACGACGCGCCAAAACGCCAGGAGTGGAGACGACAACTCAGGTTGTTAGTATAACAGCGGGCTGACGGCGGGTTAATCATGATCGACATGCCGACTTCTGGGTGCCATGCCCACGCTTCGTGGGCATGATGGCTGAGAGGAATTCGAATGTCCATTCAAGTACAGGCACACGATCTGATCGCGCTTAGCCTGGATGGGCCGGAGGCTGAGTCAATGGCCGCAGCCGTCAATCGGGCCCGCAATCGCGACGCCGTCACGGCTTGGCGCGAGATCTCACAAAACTATTTGAGTCCGCGGCATCCCTTCGCACTCCACAAGCGGTTGTTTGAAATAGTTTTCGACGATTGGCACGCAAGCCGAGGTCCGGCCGCGGCCTGGACGCCCACGGCCGACGACATTCGCACCTCGAACGTCGGTCGCATGATGAACGAGAGGGGCTTTGGCTCAGTCGCCGAGCTGCACGCCTGGTCGACGAGCAAGCGGAGCGAGTTCTGGGGGCACATGATCGAGAGGCTGGGAATACGCCTGGCGAAACCGTGCGCGAGCGTGCTCGACGTCTCGGCCGGCGTGGAAGAGCCCAGGTGGCTTTGTGGCGCGCGGCTCAACATTGCCGAAAGCTGTTTTGGCGCCGAGCCCGACAAGTGCGCGATCGTTTATTACGACGAAGGTGGCAACGTCGAGCGGGTGACCTATCGCGAGCTCTCAGCGTTAGCCAACAGAGTCGCTAACGGATTGAGGCAAGCCGGATTTCAGCTCGGCGACGCGCTGGCGATCTACATGCCGATGACGATTGAGTCCGTCGCTGCCTACCTGGGCATCATTCGCGCCGGCTGCGTGGCTGTTTCGATCGCCGACAGCCTGGCGGCGGATGAGATTGCGGTGCGACTGCGACTTTCGGCCGCACGGGGCATCTTTACGCAAGATGTCATGCTGCGAGGCGGCAAGCCGATCGCGTTGTACTCAAAAGTGATCGAGGCCTGCTCGCCGCAAGCGATTGTCGTCAGGTCGCGCCAGTCCTCCTCACACCCGCCCTCTCTCACGAGGGGAGAGGCGGTCATGAGCCTGCGGCCGGGCGATTTGGATTGGTGCGATTTCACCAACACTAGCGAGCAGTTCGAGCCTTATCTAGCCGATCCGCACGAGCCAACCAATATCCTGTTCTCGTCCGGCACCACCGGCGAGCCCAAGGCCATTCCCTGGACTCATGTGACGCCCATCAAATGCGCGGTCGACGGCTATCTGCACCAGGACATCCAGCCACACGACCGCGTGGCGTGGCCCACCAACCTTGGCTGGATGATGGGGCCGTGGCTGATTTATGGCAGCCTCGTGAACCGGGCCACGATAGCCCTGTACGGCGGAGCGCCGACGGGGCGCGACTTTGGAGAGTTCGTCCAGGACGCCGAGGTCACGATGCTCGGCGTCATTCCCAGCCTCGTCAAGACCTGGCGAGGAATCGATTGCATGCGCTCGCTCGATTGGAGCCGCGTGCGGCGTTTCAGCTCGACCGGTGAATGCTCAAACCCGGATGACATGCTGTACCTGATGAGCCTGGCGGGCTACAAACCGGTGATCGAGTATTGCGGCGGAACCGAACTGGCCGGCGGCTACATCGGCAGCACGATGGCCCAACCGAACGTGCCGGCGGCGTTCTCCACGCCCTCGTTCGGCATCGAGCTGGTAATGGCGTCCGAGGAGGGCACGGTCGCCGAAACGGGTGAAGTCTTTCTTGTGCCGCCGTCGATCGGCATGTCCACTCAACTTCTGCACCACGACCATCACGCGGTGTACTTCGAAGATACCCCGCCGGGCCCACAGAGTCAGACCCTGCGCCGTCACGGCGACGCCATGGAACGCCTGCCGGGCGGATTTTACCGCGCATTGGGTCGCGTCGACGACACGATGAACCTGGGGGGCATCAAAGTCAGCTCCGTCGAGAATGAGCGCGTGCTCAACGCACTGGACGGCATCCGCGAGACAGCCGCCATCGCTTGCTCACCGCCCGGCGGGGGTCCCAGCCTGTTGTGGATCTTCGCGGTGCTACAGTCCGACTGTGCCGACGCGCCGGACGCACTGCGCGGGCGGATGCAAACCGCCATCCGCGGGCATCTCAATCCGCTTTTCAAGATCGAGCGGGTCGTGGCCATCGACACGCTGCCGCGCACCGCCTCGCACAAGATCATGCGCCGAGTGCTGCGAGATCGGGCGACAAACATGCTGCGAGAAACTCGCTCGCCCTAGGCATGCAGAGATACCACTGGCGGGCTTGAAGGGTGGTTGCCCGTCTTCCACAACGTAAATGATTGACACCGCTCATTGGCGGTGCGATAGTTTTCGCTGTTGAGCCACCGATCAGCGATCGTTTCGACCCGCCAACTACTATCCAGGTAAAAAACGAGGGACTTCGCATGACTCCCCCTGCCCCGGCGATCCGATATGGCATGTTCATTATGCCGTTCCATCTCCCCGAAAAGCCTCCGGCCCAGTGCTACGACGAGGACTTGGAGCTGATTGTCCAGGCCGAAGAGTTGGGCTTTTCGGAGTTCTGGATCGGCGAGCACCACACGATGAAGTATGAGAATATCGTGATGCCCGAGATTTTTATTGCGCGCGCGTTGGGGGAGACCAGCCGCATCCGTCTGGGTCCGGCGCCGGTTTGTTTGCAGCAGCACAATCCGGCCCACGTGGCTTGCCGCCTGGCGTTTCTCGATCACTTGTCCAAGGGGCGACTGAACCTGTGCTTTGGCGCCGGCAGCGTAACGGCCGATCAGGAGCTTTACGGCTGCGACCCGAAAAATGCCCCCGAAATGGTCGACGAGGCGATCGAGACGATCCTGCACCTATGGAGCCACGATCCGCCCTACGAGGTCAAGGGAAAGTATTGGTCCATCAAGCTCGAGAAGTCTGTCGACCTGGAAACCGGCATCGGCTTCATCCCCAAGCCGCTTCAGCGGCCGCATCCGCCGATCGCTGTGCCGGGCATGAGCCGCAATTCGCCGAGCATGAAGA
>CAZUPX010001202.1:0-2694 GCA_964622155.1 uncultured Planctomycetaceae bacterium
ACAACATCCATCGCTCGCGCGCCGATTTCTCGGGCACAGGGTCCATCCCGTATGCCTTAAACGGCCGCCACATGAAATGCCGCGGCGGCACCGGATCCTCGCCGTAGGTGGTCTCGATTTCGGCGGCCGAGGCTGAGTGAACGGCGCAGCATGCCGCCAGGGCCAACGCCGCGAACCTAAGCATCAAATTCATGACAACAGCTTCCTCCATCAAGCAACTATCGGAGAGATAACGATCGCGCTTGCAACTAGAGGAAGCGGCTTGACAAGGTCCACTCAATTAACGCTGCACGTTTGCCACTTTACGGTAGAGAGGCAGGACTTAGCGATTATCGCGATTGACGGTTGGTCGCGGGCCCCCGGCGCGCTAGTCTGCCGGCCAGGCCAGTGTTACGATGGACAATGGTCGCACAGCCCGGCGGGCCTCGTCACATCTCGGGCGGTCCGCAACGCGACATGGTCCATTGAGCTTTCACCCGAATGTCCACTCCGCAACCCCAGCAACTCGGTCCCTATCGCCTGACCAAGAAAATTGGCCAAGGAGGAATGGGCTCGGTCTATGCGGCCGTCGACACCGAGTCGGGTGAGCCGGCGGCGGTCAAGGTGTTGGCGCCGTCGCTGGCGGCCGAGGAAGGCTTTCGGGCACGCTTCGAGGCCGAGATCGAGTCGCTCAAGAAGCTGCGGCACCCAAACATCGTGCGACTGTTCGGTTATGGCGAGCAGGGGGGCACGCTGTTTTACGCGATGGAGCTGGTGCCGGGTACGAGCCTGGAGGATGAGTTGCGCGCGGGACGGCGGTTTGGGTGGCGCGAGGTGACGCAGATGGCCATCAAGCTGTGCAAAGCGCTCAAGCACGCGCACGACCACGGCGTGATCCATCGCGACTTGAAGCCAGCCAATCTGCTGCTGACGCCCGATGGTGACGTAAAGCTCTCCGACTTCGGCATTGCCAGGCTGTTTGGCAATACGCGAATGACCTCCGACGGCGGAGTGCTGGGCACTGCCGAATACATGGCGCCCGAGCAAGCCGACGGGCGAGTGGTCACCGATCGCTGCGATCAGTACAGCCTGGGGGGCGTGCTGTACGCGCTCTTGGCCGGCCGCCCGCCGTTTCGCGCCAAGACGCTGGTCGAGATGTTGCAGATGCAGCGCTATGCCGAGCCCGAGGCGGTCACGAAGTATGCTCCGCAAACGCCGGAGGAGTTGGCGCGGATCGTGCATCAAATGCTGGAGAAAGATCCGCAGAAACGGTTTGCCAATACGTCGATCTTGGCGCGAGCGCTGGAAGCCATGGAACGCGGGCTGTCGATATCCAACAGCCGGGTTGACGACTTTGTGGTCACCGCCGGCGATCCGACGCCGACGTCGATCCGGGGCGACTCACCGCTGCCGCCGACGCTGACGCCGGCACAGCTTGGTTCCGCATCGCAGGCATCGCAGCCAGGCATGCCCGAGATGCCGACCGAAGCAAAAATGGCTTACGCGCCGCAGGCCGAAAAAGAGTCGGATCCGGCCGCCCCGGCCGAGCCCGATGTGGCGGCCGACCGATTTACGAAGGTGGAGGAGGACGGTGCCGAACGTGGAGGCGAGCTGCGCGAGACGCTGGCCAGCTTGTTGTCGCCCCAGACACTTAGCCTGGTCGCGGGTTTGGGCTTGTTGGTATTCGGCGTTTGGTGGCTGATGCAGCCGCCGAGCGCCGAGACGCTCTACAAGCGAATTTCAACGGCCGCCGAGTCGGGCGACGTCGGTGGCGTGCAAGCCAACCGCGCCGACATCGCAACTTTCTTGAACCACTATCCCAACGATCCGCGAGCCGACGAGCTTCGCGCGCTGGACGAAGAGATCGAGTCCGAGGCGAAACAAGCGCACCCGGTGCAGCGAGCTTATACCGAAGCCCGGCGTTACCAGGTGATCAATCCGGAGTTGGCCGCCGCCAAGTTCCAGGCACTGGTTGACGTGTATGATGACGAGGAAGCATCCGAGGCGGCCCGACATTATGTCAAGCTGGCACGGGCGCGGCTGAAGGAGTTGCAAAAGCAAATTGCCCGACACGTCGACGATGACCGCAAGCTGGTCGAGTCGCGGCTGGCCCGTGCGGGCGAGATCGCCACGGACAATCCCGGCGCGGCACGGCGAATCTATCAAGGCATCATTTCGCTGTACAGCGATAAACCTTGGGCGGCGGAATTGGTGGAGCAGGCGAAGGCGCGTCTGGCCGCCAGCGGCCAGGCGCAGGCTGCTACGGAGTCGAAAAAGTAGAATGTCCCCTTGTGAGCGAACGATGTCCTTATGCCTGGCGTTGATTCTGATCGCATCCGCGCCGCTGCTGGTCGAGCCCGTGCAGCAGTCCCATGCCCAGACTTGGCACCAAGCACGAACACTCACGGGTCACACCAGCTCGGTCATGGCCGTCGTCTTTTCGCCCGACGGCAAGACCTTGGGCAGCGCCAGCCGCGACCATGCCGTCAAGCTGTGGGACGCTCAAACCGGGAGACTGCGGCAGACGCTCGCTAAGCATGCCGCCGACGTCTATTCCCTCGAGTTTACGCGCGACGGCAAGCTGCTGGCGACCGGCAGCGGCGACAAGATCATCAAGTTGTGGGACGTCGGAACGGGCCAGGTCGTTCGTAGCCTGGAGGGGCATACCGATCATGTGCGCGCGGTCACCTTCTCGCCCGACCAACAGACGTTGGC
>CAZUPX010001203.1:0-3554 GCA_964622155.1 uncultured Planctomycetaceae bacterium
CCGCCGTGAAACGCGACGTCGCGCAAGTAGCCGGGGCGCTCGTGCCAGAGTTGGAATTCCAGTTCCACTCCCACGGGCAAGTCGCGAATCTTGAACGTCCCATCCGCCGCCGACACCGCCGCATAGGGACCGTCGCGAACCAAGACCCATGCGCGCAGCCACGGTTGAATATTGCAGTCGACCTTGACCGGCAGAGTCTCCTGAACTGCGAGCTTTGGCGTCGCGCTCGTGCCCGCAGGCAGCAAGAGATTCCAGGCAGAATTCGAAATCGTATTGAACCTGGCATTGATCCCGAACCTATTCGAATTGACAACCTTGAGCGTCTGCGAGGTGCGCAAAACGAGCATGTGCGGTGCGAACCTGCCATTCTTGATGTCCAACACCAATTCGTAATTAGCGCTTGCGGCATACCGGGGCGCCACCTCAACGTCCTTGGTGCGCACATACACAAGCACGTTTTGCAAAGTGTTGTCCTCGCCGACGACGACTGATTCATCGACCAGATTCACGCCCGGCAGCCCGACGATCGGAGCCGGTGGCGGCACGACACCGTCCACAACAAGCCGGCCACTCAGGTTTCCCCATTCGGCGGCTTGGGCGCTGGAGACCGCCAAGAGTAAAGTGCAAACAGCGACCAGTCTGTCCAGCCAATCGCATCTCATGTGATTGTTCTGGGGTCAGGGTGAGACTGCCAACCGAAGGTCACCTCATTCTACCAAAGTGACTACCCGGCAGGCCAATACAACTTGAGCGCATTGCCCCCCATCACCGCGTCGCGGTCAGCGGCGGGCCGGCCGGACAGCGCCCGGTCGAGCACCTGCAAGCTTTGCGCGTAGCCGCAAGTCACGGTCACGTGCGGGAAGTCGCTGCCCCACATGAGTCGGTGCGGACCAAAATGCTCGTAGACAGCTCGCACCAGTGGCCAGCACTCGGCAAACGGAAAACCCTCGCGCGAGAAGTGGTAAAACCCGCTGAGCTTGACGAATACATTCTCGCGTCGAGCCAGTGCCAGCAATTGCCGGAACCGTGGATCATCGACCCCGGCGGCCGAATCGGGATGGCCCATGTGGTCAATGGCGATCGAGACACCAGAAAATCGTTCGGCCAGTGCGTCGATCCTTGCCAGGTGCGCCGGGCTGCATAACAGGCTCAGCACGACTCCCAGCCGCTCGGCAATCTCCCACAGCGGATAAGTCGACGGGTCGCCGAAGATTCTCTCTTCTTCGGCGATCCGCGGCCGCAATCGCAGGCCCCGACAGCCGCGATGGAACCAGTACGCAAGCCGGGCTTCGGGCCCGCTTGTGCGCGGATCGATCACGCAAACGGCGGCGAACCGATCGGGCGCGGCACGCACGCACTGGACCAGGTATTCGTTATCCTCGCCGCGGAACATCGGCTGGACCAGCACCGCGCGGGCGATGTTTTGTTCGACCATCACGGTCCGCGCCGCATCGATCGGTACATCAGTTTGCGGCGGCACGAGCGTCTTGGCGCCAATGATCTCGGTGACGGCCGCCTGCCACACGTGCATGTGGGAGTCGACGCGGATGGGCGGTTGAGGAGGCATTCTTCTTCTCCCTTCTCCCCTCGTGGGAGAAGGGCCGGGGATGAGGGGGCGACCCACTCGCAGCGACGCCCCCTCACCCGGCTCGCTTCGCTCGACACCCTCTCCCACGAGGGGAGAGGGACGAGGGAATCACAAATTCACAAACACAATGATACTGATCGTCAAAAAGAAAATGCCACAGCAGATTGTCCCGAGCTGCATGAACCAGGGCGACTGAATGGCGCGGGGCAGCAGCATGCGGTTGACGTACACGGAGTGCAACGCCGTCCAGCCCAGCGCCACGTTCATCAGCACGGCGCCGATTTTGGCGATTTGCAATGGATCGAACATCGTCAACGCAAACAGCCCCCAGAAGCCGTACGCGGTCAAGATGCTGTAATAGATCGTGCGCACGCGATCGCCCGGCATGCGCTGAGCGCGGCTGTTGGCGGTCCAGATGATGTCGGTCCAGCGGCGCGAGATCATATCGCCCGATAGGATCTGACCCGGCCCGAGAACCATGAATCCGCAAAACAGCGTCGCCCCCCACAGCAGCCCGGAGTACTGCGGGTATCGATCGGCCATGCCCTCGGCCATCATCGCTCCGACGCGGTCGCCCGAGACCGGCGCGTGGCGGATAAACTCGAGCGACAGCATGCACGGCAAGGCCATGCCGATCACCGAGCAGAACATCCAAACCGCCAACTGATCGCGCAACACGTGCCGCATCCAGCCACGCCATCGCGGGCGGTTCGTATCGTCCAGCGGAAAGACTTCGCCTACGTGCGAAAGTTGAATTTGCCGGCCGCCGATGGCGCTGGGTATCGTGCCAACGCGGGCACCCATGCCCCAGCCGGCGTCGCGCGCGAAATTCGAAAACAGCGTGTTGGTCATTCCGCCGGCGCCGGCGATTGCGGCAAACGCCGCCAGCATGGCCCAGTCCAATGGCGGCAACCCGCCGTGCTCGCCGACGTACGACAGCAAACCCACCACGTGCAAGCCCTGGTTGGCCACCAGCTCGCCGAATCGATCGCGAAACGGCTGGGGCACATCGTCGAGTTTTTCGTAGTCTCGCGGCGACTGGCCCGACCGGGCAATCGTGAAGCGTTCGGCGTGCCAGTTTTGCGCGGTGTCGATCGAGCCGGTCATCGAGATCGCGTCGCCGTCGAGTGAATCCTCGACAAAGAAGTGCCCTGGTTGGGCCATTGTTGCGGCCTGGCGCGTCAGTGCGTCGAACTGGGATCTTAAGTCCGATGGGATGGCGCCCGGCTTGTCGTACTTGGCGACGCGATCTTCGCCTGTCGCCTTCCGATCAACGAGATACGAAACTACAAGCGGAGTGTCACCTTCCATCGTCCCTTTGATCGTCAATAGAGCCGGCCCATCGAAGCGACTGAGCGTAAAGTGGCGTCCGGCCACGATGGTGCGGGCTCGCAGCGGAAGCTGGCCGACCTGAAAAAAACCCGACATCACAGCCCACGCATTGGTGGCCGAGACCATGAACAGCGCGAAGAACACGAGATATGTCAACGTGACGACCAGCTTGAGCGTCATCACGCGCTCGAGCATTTTGTAGATCGTGCCGCCGAAGATCAGGGGCACGAAAGCAATCAGAAAGATGGCGTAGCCCAGCATTTTGACCAGCACCGGTTCGCCCATCACGATGCCGGCGATGGCGACGCTGCCCTCGGCGCTGGGCAGGTGCCCCAGCATAGCCGCCGCCAGCGGCACGGCGGCATTTGAGGCGTTGAACGGCCAGATCGCGGCCACGTCCATGAATGCGTACCACACCATCCAGAATCGCGGGCCCGGCCACGTTCGCAAGTAGCCGACGATGATCGATTCGCCGCAATACACGGCGTAGCGCATCATCTCCAGGTTGCAAAACACCTGGAATACGATGCTCAGTCCGGCCAGCCACAATAGTGTGGCACCGTACTGGGCACTGACCGCCGGGCCAAACAGCCATTCGCCCGACCCGATCGACGCCCCGGCCAAGAGCACGCCG
>CAZUPX010001204.1:0-4361 GCA_964622155.1 uncultured Planctomycetaceae bacterium
CAGGCGAGATCGCGGGAGCGGGACTGGACGTGTTCGAGATCGAGCCCCTACCGGCCGACCATCCGCTGTGGAAGTTTCCCAACGTGATCCTGACGCCGCACGTGGCGGGCCAAGCGCCGCAAGTGGCCGCGCGGCATTTGGAAGTCCTGTTGGACAACATTCGCCGCTTCGTTAGCGCTCAGTCGTTGGTCAATGTGGTCGATAAGGCCCGCTGGTTTTGAAGGCTGTCGAGTCTACTTTGGGCTGTAGTGCCCACATCAAGTCAAGGTGGCCGGCGCGGCATTTTGTGGGCCGTTGGCCCACACCAAGGGGCGATACCGTGCGATGCCCCTCGCTATTGCAGGTTGGACCTTAAGTCCACGCGATTCCCCTGTGCAACAAACACCGAGATAGCACTTGCATAATGCGGCCTCATCACTAATGGAAGACAACCGGAGCTTCACTTGCCGCGGCCGGCTTGAGTGCGGCGGGCAAGACGCTTGCCGCGGTTCTTGATCAGCTCGTGCTCAAAGTCCGGCTCCACTCGGTCGAGCCACTCTTCCAGCTTCGTGACCCATTCCAGCGCCTTGCGATCGTGCAAGGCAATGGGCGGAAGCTGCTCAACGCGACTCTTGCGGGCCATGATTCGCAATCGAGCGCAGATGTCCAAGAGCCGCAGAGACAGCTCATCGAGGTCGTCAGGATTGTACGATTCCAAGGTCATTATTTTGGCCACCTCGAGCGGCGATTATTTGTCCAGACAGGCTCCTCAATCGTAGTCGATCGCGACGCGCTTTGTCGAGGGTTGGTTGAAAATGGGGGTGTTTCTTGACCGATCGACCGCGGTACGGATATAAATGTGCAAAATTATGGTCAAAATTATGGTTGAAATGTGGCCAGTTATTGTCGTACCATGCGACCGGACTGGAACGAGTCTCAGGGCGACAACGGAACCCTGCGATACCCGGCCGCCCCGGATTTATGGAGATAACCAACGATGCCGTCGCAGCACCCTCTCGCCGGACCGCGTGCCACGCAGTCCACACCGCCTTTGGACCCGCTCCGCGGCAACGATGGCGACGAATACGAGGACGATTGGGACTACGGCGATGGAGACGCCGTTGAGTTCGGTGAACCGGATGAGACCCTCGACGACCAGGAACCCGAGCCTGAGCCAGGAGACTTCTGGTTCGACCGCGACGGCGATGAACCCTGATGCCCATCAGACGATACACATACGCGACGCACGTGGATGCAATGGGAGGCGCACATGCTGGCAAAGGAGAAGGTTGAGGAAACCCGGCGACTGTTGAGCGAAACAAGTCTTTCGCATCGCAAGATCGCCAAACGGTTGGGGGTCAGTCGAGCGACGGTCGGTGCGATTGCCTCGGGCAAACGTCCCGACTATGAAGCTCGCCGTCGTGCTCAGGCCATGGTCGATGAGCCGCTCGGCCCCATCGTGCGCTGTCCTGACTGTGGCGGCAAGGTCTATGCGCCCTGCCGTTTGTGCCACGTGCGTAAGCTGAAAGCCGATGAAGCTGAAAGGGTTCGCGCCCTTCGCCGCAAAGCCCGCGAGCTGGCCGCCAAGCGTCTGCTGGCGGCCGTTCGAAAAGCCAATCGCGATAGCAAGTCGCCAAATCCCTACTTCGTCGCCGACGCAGTCGGACCGTCGGACTGCAAATAGCGAAACAGGTCTCGCACTTCCTGCGGGGCCAAGGTTTCGAGCAACCGCTCAGGCATCAGTGACTCGGTTGACGGCTGGATTTGTTCGATCTCGCCGCGCTCGACGGTCGTTTTCTGATTCTTGGCGTCGACTAGCGTGAGTTGCTGTGCGCTCGACTCGATCACCAGGCCCGTCAGCACGCGGCCATCGTTCAAAACGGCCGTCTGGGCGACGTACTCGGGCCGAACGTAGCCGCTGGGGTCGAGAATATTGAGCAACAGCGCGTCACGGTTTTTGCGGTCGGCACTGGTCAGATCGGGCCCGACCTTGTTCCCTTCTCCGTGCAACTGGTGGCAGTTGCCGCAGTGCTTGGTGTACAGCGTGTGGCCATTTTCTAGATTCCCCTTGGCCTCATTGAGCACGCGTCCCAGCACGGGCACGTAGGACATTTTTTCGCCCGGAGTCGCCGAGCGAATCTTGCCCCAACGAGTTTCGATGGCCGCTGCCAGGTCGGCGTCGTTGTGAGCGAGCATTTGGCGAAGCTGATCGACGGAGATGTCCTTGGGATCGATTTTGCCCGCCTCGACGGCGGCGACCAGTGCGGCCGACCAGGGTTTGCGGCTGCACAACAAATTGACCGACCGTGCTCGCAAGGATGCCGCGAATCCCGCGTAGCGACCGATTACCTCGCCGGCAATCGCTTCATCGGCAAACCGCTCCAGAGCCGCAAGTGCCGCCATGCGGATCGCGTCGCCCGAGGGTGACGATTCGTCCAACAACGGCACCAGCGCGGCAAGCGCGTCGGACGTGCCTGCCGCGCCGACTGCCGCGATAAGCGACATCCGGACATTTTGCGGCTCGCTCGGATCGGCAAGCCGTTTGAGTGCGCTGCGATATGCCTCGTCGCTGCCCAGCCGCAGCGCGAGGCGAGTCACCGTTGGGTCAGCCTCCTGCTGTTGCCAAAGTTTCGCCAGCGGTTCGACAAGCGGAGGGGGAACTTTTTCGAGCCGCTTGCCCAGCGCACTCGATTCCTGCTCCATGCCCGCCACGACCAGCCGTGTGTCCTCGCTCGAAGGGGCAAGCGCCAGCAGCGTCGCGCACGCTTCGTAACCCTCGGTGGACTGCTCGGCCATGTAGCGCCGCGCCAGCCGTTCGATGATGGTGCCTCGCACCAGCGGCAACTGCCATGTCGCTTCGTCGCTCAGCAAGCTCAACACTCGCTGGCGGTCGCTGACTGCTTTGTCTTCAATAGACCACCACAACAACAGCGGAATGTGCGGGTCGGCAGCGTCGTCGTTGCGACGTTGTAGCTGGGCGACGATCGGCAGGCCATCAGCGCCCGATAGCCGTTTGCACGTACAAGCCAACTGGCTGCGAACAACGGGGCTCGGCTCGGTCACGGCTAGCATGACCAGCCGGCTTTGAATCGTCGGCGGCAATGCACGCCGCTCGTCGCCGATCAGCCGGATGGTCCATGCCCGCACGTCGGCACTTGGATGATCGAGATACCGCAGTGCAAAATCATCGTTCCACGCGCCGCTGACGTTCAGGGCACACAGCGCTTCGAGTGCCAGGTGTTCGTCCGCCGTTTGTTGGACGAGCTTTTCGAGCCTGGGTCGGACCGCCGGATCGCGACGCTCCGACAAGATTCGCCGTGCCTCGCGCGGATACCACTCGTTCGCATGTCCAAGGAGATCGACTAGCTCATCGCTGGTCCGCTTACTCAGATCGAGCTGCCCCGCGGGCTTTGTGCCGCGATAAACGACTTTCCAAATTCGTCCGTTGGTCTTGTCCCAGGTGTCGTCGGGAATAACATGGTTGGCCCGCTGGTCGTACCAATCGGCCACGTACAGCGATCCGTCGGGGCCGACCAGGGAGTCGATCGGCCGGAACCAATGATCGTCGGTCGACAGCAGCGTGCCGTCGTAGCGCGTGCGAAAGGTCGAGCCATCGCGCTCGATCGAGTGCCAGTAGATTTCATTCGAGAGCAGATTCGGACCGATGTAGGCATCGCGAAACGCATCCGGGAACGCCCCGCCCTGATACACAATGCCACCGCAAGTCACATGTCCGCCGACGTGCCCGGTGTGCTTGATGTGGTCGAAGTAGCCGTAAGTGTACGGATCGTGCAGCGGACCGTGCTTGGAAAAACCTTTGACGTAGTAGCCCCCTTGGACCTGGTGCAGCGCAACGGCGTCGCCCCAGTTGGTGCCGGCAATCGCGTTGCCGTGGCGGTCGAAGTCCAGCCCCCAGGTGTTGCCGCCCCCTTCGCTGAATAGCTCGAATCGCTTCGTCGCCGGGTGGTAACGCCAGACACCTTGCTGAAAACCGATGCCGCGAATGTCGGCCGTCACCGTGCTGCCTTGCGTCCCATACAGCCAGCCATCGGGACCCCACTGCATCGAGTTGATCACCGCGTGCGCGTCCTCGAGTCCAAAACCGGTCAACAGGACTTCCGGATCGCCGTCGGGCACGTCGTCGCGGTCGCGGTCGGGATAGAAGAGCAAGTAGGGCGCCGCTCCGACGTAGACGCCGCCGTTGCCGATAGCCAACGCCGACGCCAGGTTGAGTCCGCTAACAAAATCCTTCGCCCGGTCGGCGCGGCCGTCGCCGTCGGTGTCTTCGAGGATCGTGATCCGGTCGGCGCCGCGCGGACCTTTGGGGGGCGGATCCGGGACGCGGTCGTACCTGGTGCGCAAATAGCGATCGACCTGAACCG
>CAZUPX010001205.1:0-2767 GCA_964622155.1 uncultured Planctomycetaceae bacterium
GGCACAACTACGGCAAGTCGACGATCGGCAATCGGACTGACATCGAGCGCGTTCCCATCAACAAGCTGCAAGATTTCTATCGCCGATTCTATCAGCCCGATAACTGCGTGCTGGTGGTGGCGGGCAAATTTGACCAGACCAAAGCGCTCGAGTTGATCGAAAAGTACTTTGGACAGCTCCCCAAGCCAAAGCGCAAGCTGGATAAGACCTACACGGAAGAGCCCCCGCAAGACGGAGAGCGCTCGGTCACGCTGCGACGCGTCGGCGACGTGGGTATCGTGATGGCCTGTTACCACGCACCTTCAGGCGGGCATACTGACAACGCGGTGATGGACGTGTTGGCCGGCATCCTGGCTTCGCCTCCCTCGGGCCGCCTGTACAAGGCCCTGGTCGAAACCAAGATGGCCACCAACGTATCCTCCAGCTCGATGAGCTTCCACGATCCCGGCGTGTTCGAAGTCGCGGCCGAAGTTCGAAAGGGCGACTCGCTGGACGACGTACGCGATACGCTCTTGGAAGTTACCGAGAAATCGGGCGAGACTCCGTTTACCGCCGAAGAGGTCAATCGCTCGAAGCAGCAATTGCTCAAGAATCGCGAGTTGGCTGCCGCTAATACCAGCCAAATCGCCGTGCAACTCAGCGACTGGGCATCGCAGGGCGATTGGCGCTTGTATTTCTTGTATCGTGACCGGGTCGAGAAGGTGACGCCCGAAGAAGTGAAGCAAGCGGCGCAAAAATATCTGAGGCGCGAGAATCGCACGCTGGGAATGTTCATTCCCAGTGACAAGACGCAGAAAACCGAGGTTCCCGAATCACCCGACCTGGCCAAGCTGCTTGACGGGTACAAGGGTCGCGGCGAGATCGCCACCGGCGAGACATTCGACGTATCGCCCGCCAATATCGAAACCCGCGCCAAACGGCTGACGCTCCCCGAGGGCATCAAGGCCGTTGTGCTGCCGAAGAAGACTCGCGGCGAGACGGTCAACCTGAAGCTCACGCTTCGCTACGGCAATCTCGACTCGCTCAAGGGTTTCGAGACGGCCGCCGAGCTATTGCCCGATCTGATGCTGCGCGGCACGAAAAATCTGTCGCGCCAACAGATCGAAGATGAGTTGGACAAGAACAATGCGACCGTGCGTGCGTCGGGCGACACCGGCATCGTGATCTTTTCTGTGCAAACCAAGCGCGCCAACCTGCCGGCGGTCTTGAACCTGCTCAAGCAGGTGCTGCGCGAGCCAACGCTGCCGGCCGAGGAGTTCGAGGTCTTGCGGCGGCAGAATCTGTCGAATGCCGAGGAGCAGCTAACGGATCCGCAAATGCTGGCCATCGTGCGCGTGCGCCGCGCGGTCGCCCCGTTTCCCAAGGGGGATGTGCGGTATGTGCCGACGGTGGACGAGGAGATCGACCGATTCAAATCGATCACTCTCGATCAGGTGAAGAAGCTCTACAGCGAATTTCTGGGTTCGCAGTCGGGTGAATGTGCAATCGTTGGCGACTTTGACGCGGATGCCAGCCTGAAGTCGCTTCGCGAGATGCTGGCTGGCTGGTCGAGCAAGCAATCTTACAGCCGGATTCCGCGAAAGACTTTCACCGATGTGAAAGGTGGACAGGAGCGGATCAACACTCCCGACAAGGCCAACGCGGTGTATGTGGCCGGTGAAGTGTTTGCCATGAAGGATTCCGATCCTGATTACCCGGCTATCGTGATGGGCAACTATGTCCTGGGCGCCGGTGCGTTATCTTCCCGGCTCGGGGATCGCGTTCGACAGAAGGAGGGGCTGTCGTACGGAGTTGGCTCGTTCATCTCATCCGACGCGTTCGACTCTCGAACAAGCCTGACAATTAATGCCATCTGCAACCCGAAGAATATGGAAAAGGTCGACGTTGCGATCGCCGAGGAGCTGGCCGCGCTGTTGGACACGGGACCCACTGAGGCCGAGTTGGAACGTGCGAAGCAAGGCTACTTGCAACAGATGCGCGTGAGCTGGACCAGTGACGCCACGCTGGGGTCGATCCTGGCCGATACTTTGTACGTCGACCGGACCATGGACTTCTATGCCCAACTGGAGCAGAAGATCAATGCTCTCAAGCCAGACCAGGTGCTGGCCGCGCTCAAGAGGTACATTGATCCCAAGCGATTGTTCATCGTCAATGCCGGGGACTTCGCCGCCGAAGCGTCAGCGGCGAAGTAGCGCTCTTCTCCCCTCTCCCCTCTCCCCTCGTGCAGCATTATACAAGTGACAGCAGCAGATCGGCGCTGTCTGATTGCAGCCGCAACGCGGCGACCTGTCATAGCCAGGGGCGATGCCCCCTGGCTGTTACAGGTTGGGCCTACGGCCCACGAAAACTCGCGACGCCTTTGCTTGCGCCTGCATAATCGTCCTCGATGGGAGAGGGTCGAGGTGAGGGCGCGAGCATGGCATTCTCGTGCAGCCGTCGCTGCACGCCGCGCTGGGGCCTGATCCTGGAGGTTTTGCTCGTACATCGCAATCGACGGAGCCGATGCCAAAGCTGAAGGACGAGAAACCAACGCCCGACACCGTCTTGGTCGAAGTGCCGATTGCCGAAGTGCCGCCGGCGACCTGGGGGCTGCATATCAATACGCATCTCAGCCTGGACCAGTCGCACGCGCTTCGCCGTGTGACCTCGGCGCTCGACCGCCGCCTGGCCAGGCTGTCCAACGGCCGGCGAGTGATCAATCCTTGCGATGCGCTGAAGTACTTGCTCGAGCGGGTCTGCGAGGAATGAAGCACATGTTCTGCGACTT
>CAZUPX010001206.1:0-2247 GCA_964622155.1 uncultured Planctomycetaceae bacterium
CGTCCGACGTATGCCGCCTTGGCAATCGTGCCACGCGGGTCCTGCGACATGTATTCGTCGAGCAGCCGCTCGGCCGCGTCGTACTGCTTGAGCTCCTCCAACACCACGGCCGCTTCCTCCAGTTTGGGGAGTTGGCCCGACGACAACGGTCTGGGGATCACATTGTTTAGCAGTTCTACGGCCTGTTCGGGCTGGCCGTTTTTGGCAAGCAGCCGAGCCCGCAACTCGCCGGCTTTCACTCGGTATCGATCTGCCACCGTCAACGGTGCCTTCGACAAAACCTCGTCCAGCTTGTCCAACCAGCGAGCCGCGTCCTCTTGCTCGTCGTGCGCCGTCAAAAGGTTGACGAACTTGATCAAGGCCGGAGGGTCGCTTCCCTGGCTGGCCAACGCGCGTAGGATAAAGTCTTTGCCTCGAGCCCATTTTCCCAACCGTTCGTAGAGTTGTCCCAGCGAGAATTGCTCGGCGGGAGTCAATGGGCGCTGCTGCTGCAACAGTTCCAGCAGTCGCGCAGACTCGGCCCGCGAGTGAAAATCAGGTCGATTCGCGAACATGTTAATGAGCGCGCGATTATCGTCGACCGAAAGTTTGCCGTTGCGGGCGTTCTGCTCGATCAATTTGGCCGCTTGTCGGAGGTGGTCATAATCACCTGGAGCTACCACAATTTCGGCCTGAGTCCGCCGCGCCCAGGCGAGCAGTTTCAAATCTGAGTCCCCAGTCGATTGCGATGTCTTCTTGATAATCTGTTCGAGATACGGCTGCGCCAGTTTAAGTCGATCGAGCATCCGGCCGCGTGTCTCGTTAATCGTCAATGGGCGGACGTCGCCGTCGACACCGCCGCCCTCCAGGGCGGTCAAGCTTGCCGCGCTCTGAGACGTGCGGAAGTAGAACTCCACGAACTGGCGTGCCACGACCAGGTCATCTGGGCGCTCCGCCGCGGCCGCTTTGTAGTGCAATTCCGCCTGCGTGTTGTCGGCCGCCAGCTCGTACAGGCGGGCCATGGCCAATTCGTTTTTGGACAGCGACTTGGCGGCGTCGCGAACCGCGGCCGTTGCCTTGTCCATCTTTCGATTGACCACCAAGACGCGCACCAACATCGCCCAGGCTTGCGCCTGGTCAGGGCTCACCTCGGTGGCTTTGCGATAGGCCGCTTCGGCTTCGTCAAGACGGCTCAGTTGCTCCAACAGGTGTCCATACCAGATCAAATTTCCCGGGTTTTTCAAATCCGCCTCGACCTCCTTGGCGGCCATCGCAAGCGCCTCTTGAGCGGCACCCTGTTCAAATTTGATACGCTGGGCCATCTTGTACAGTGGGTCGTTGCTCTGGACGTCTCCCAGGTATTTCAAGACCTCGTCCGCTTCGGCAAATCGGCTGCTCCGGTAGAGTAATTGAACAAGACGTCGCGCGATCACGGATTGTCCGTTGCGCATGAAATCGAGTGCCTGTTTGTAGTTGTTGGTGGCACTGCTTACGTTGCCCTCAAGCTGGTCGATCTCTGCACGGACGCGCCACAACGGGCTCCACTCTCCACGTACCGCCAACGCGTCATCGATCAGTTTTCGTGCCTCCGCCACGCTTTCGCGGTCCTCGGCCGACAGCACAAGCGATCCGTCGCTCTTGCTAGCGCGCAAATTAACCGGCCATAGCTTTTCCGTGGCCGCGCAATATTGATATTGCGTGCTCTGCGGACCCCAATTGCGCGAATCGTGAAACTCTTTAATGATCTGGCGAATCAGGTCCTTGTCCTTGTTGTCGACCGCCAACTCGAACAGGAGCTGTCTCGTCGCGGCGTTGTTTCGGTCGTGTTCGATCGCATACTTCCAGCAACGCGAGGCGTTTTCATAGTTACCCAACTGCAAATACACCGTGCCGATTTGCAGCATTAGCGAGGTTCGTTCGGGCTGCTGGAACTTGTCGAGGTCTTGTTCCAGCTTCGCCAAATCCTCAAGCGCGGTCTCGCCTCGCTGCCTTGCGATCAGCCGGGCCCGCTCGATTCGAAGCGGCATTACGTCGCCCGCTGCTTGCTCGGCGCGGTCCAGGAGCCTTCCAATATTGGCCGTCGCGTCCTTGTTGCTCGCCTGAGCTTTACGCGCAAGCACTTTCGCTAAACCCAACCAGACGCGCGGATCCATCGGATTCTCCCTTCGAGCGTTGAGCAGCATCGTTTGAGCCGCGTCGGGATTGTCCTTCAGCAACTCCAGGTCGGATTTCAACAGGGTATTGTCCAATTCGGACCGAGTGGGGTCT
>CAZUPX010001207.1:0-1697 GCA_964622155.1 uncultured Planctomycetaceae bacterium
TTGAAATATCGGCGCGGCAGCTCGACCGATGGGTCTTCCGTCTAATCAGCGTCAAGAGTCGACAGAGAGACATCGGGTCTTGCCAACTCCGCTTCATGGTCGCTCGTCGAACGATGCTGCATCGGCGCCGGTTTTCAGGCGTCGTTTTCCCCAGTCGCGTAATCGTTCACACCGCGATCTAGCATAAGAATTCGCGAGCGGGTATTCTTGCAGCTGGCATGGATGCTCCTCCGCTACTTTCTGAGGCCGATCTCGCCGCGACACCGCCGGCCGTGTTGGCGTTTCTTCGCTGGCAGAGCGAGCAGATCCTTCGCTTGACTGCTCGCGTCGCCGAACTCGAAGCGCAACTCGCCAAGTTCCAAGGCAAGACGCCGGCCAATTCTTCCAAACCGCCCTCGTCCAGCCATCCGCACGACAAGCCGCCGCCGAAGAAGCCCAAGTCGAATCGGCGGCAAGGCGGCCAACCCGGGCACGAAAAGCACGAGCGTCCGTTATTGCCGCCGGAGCAATGTCAGCAGGTGATCCCCCTCGTCCCCGCCGAGTGTCGCCGCTGTGGCAAGGCTCTTGCCGGCGTCGATCTCGAGCCGTTGCGGCACCAGGTCTGGGAACTTCCCGAAATCAAGCCCATCGTCACCGAATACCAGCGGCATCGCCTCGTCTGCTCGTGCGGATGCAGCACCTGCGGCGAACTTCCCGAAGGCGTGCCGACCGGCCAAGCGGGGCCGCGACTCATCGCCTTCGCCGCTTTGCTCATGGCCTGCTTCCGCCAGTCGAAACGGCGGGCAGCCCAGTTCATGAGCATGATCTTGAATCAACCCGCGAGCCCCGCCTGGATGGTGCTCTTACAAGACCGCGCCGCCTGTGCGGTCGAGCCCGCTTACGAGGAACTCGCCCGACAACTGCCGCACGAAGCCGCGCCCCACATCGACGAATCGCCGACCAAAGAGGGCCCTGCTAAAGCCTGGGTCTGGACGTTCGTCGCCACAAGCTTCACGTTCTTCGCCTGCCGGACGAGTCGGGCCGCGGATGTTCTCAAAGAACTCCTGGGCGAAGCCTTCGACGGCGTGATTCACTGCGACCGGGCGCGCATGTACTGGAGTTTCGGCCGCCTGCAATGGTGCTGGGCTCATCTCAAACGCGACTTTCAAGCCCTCATCGACAGCCCCTGCCACACCAGCAAAAGGCTCGGCCGCGACCTCATGCGGCCGACCAAGGAGCTTTTCGCGCTCTGGAAAAAAGTCCGCGACGGCACAATGTCCTTCGCCACCTTTCAGAAACGCGTGCAACCGATCCGCCAGCAGATCGACGCTCTGCTCCTGCGCGGCTACTTCAACGCGCTGACCTACGGCTTCTGCAAAGAGTTGGTCGAACACAAAGACAACCTGTGGACTTTCGTGGACATCGAAGGCATCGAGCCGACCAACAACGCCGCCGAGCGGGCGCTGCGTCACGCCGTCATCTGGCGTAAGCTCTCCTTCGGCACGCAATCGGCGAACGGGAGCCGCTTCGTGGAACGCCTGCTGACCGTCGTCGAAACCTGCCGCCGACAATCCCGAAACACGTTTACTTGGCTCACCACCGCTGTCGAAGCCAACCTGTCCAAGAAGCCAACTCCGTCACTGCTGCACGGGGTCTGAACGGTTACCCCAAAGCCGAACCAGCGCCAAGCATTTGGTGCAGCGTGCTACCATCGTGTT
>CAZUPX010001208.1:0-2918 GCA_964622155.1 uncultured Planctomycetaceae bacterium
GCGCCCGAATCGCCATTGGCATGGTTTGTCGAGTTGCTACGAGATGAACAGGTGGTCGAGCGCGTTCCGCGCGAGGGGGTCATCGATACGACGGTACCCTCGCCCGACTATGACCTAATGATGTGGCAAGCCTGAGACGAAATTGAAATGTCCGAGCTGCGCAAAGATCCGATTGTCGGCGGCTGGGTGATCGTGGCGAAGAATCGCGCCAAGCGACCGATCGAGCTGTCGGACGGCGCGGCCCTGCGTCCGCGGAGCGGCCTCTGCCCGTTTTGCGAGGGGCACGAACAGCACACGCCGCACGAGATTGCCGCCTATCGTGCCAGCGGCACCCATCGCGACCGGCCCGGCTGGCGGGTGCGCGTGGTGCCCAATAAGTTCCCCGCGCTGGAGGTCGAGGGCGACCTGGGCAAGCGCGGGCAGGGCATGTACGACATGATGCAAGGCGTCGGGGCGCACGAGGTCATCATCGAGTCGCCCGAGCACCTGGTAAGTACGACTCAATTGTCGGTCGACCACCTGCGAGATGTGCTGTTGATATACCGCGACCGGCTGGCGGACCTGAAAAAGGACCAGCGGCTGGTGTACGGCATGGTCTTCAAGAACGTCGGAGCCGCGGCCGGCGCCAGCCTGGAACACACGCACAGCCAGTTAATTGTCACGCCGATCGTGCCGATCAACGTGGCCGAAGAGATTGCCGGCTCGGGGGCATTCTTTCGCTATCGGGGACGCTGCGTGTTTTGCGACATGATCGAACAGGAGCTGTCGTTTGAGAAGCGAATCGTGTTCGACTCGCCCGGGTTCGTGGCCTTCTGTCCCTTCGCGGCCCGCTTTCCTTTCGAAACCTGGATCCTGCCCACCGCCCATGCGAGCCATTTCGAGACACTGTCACGCTCGGCGGCCGAAGAGCTGGCCCGCGTGCTGAGGCGCGTGCTCGACAAAATCGAGACGGCCTTGGACCATCCAGCCTACAATTACATCATTCACACGGCCCCGTTTGACACCCAGTCGTTGGCGCACTATCACTGGCATATAGAGATTATTCCGCGCGTGACGAAGACGGCCGGGTTTGAGTGGGGCAGCGGATTCTACATTAATCCGGTTCCGCCCGAGGATGCGGCCACCTTCATGAGGGACCTGGTCAAAGAATCACAAAAGGCGCAGGAAATTCCAACGCGGACGACTGGATAAACGGCGGACCATTTGCCGATTACTCCTTCCAAGCTGCGCATCATTTGATCCCTCCACGCCCTGTTAGCCCCTATGTCGCATCCGATTCGATTCATCTTCGTCCTGCACGATCATCAGCCCGTCGGCAACTTTGACCACGTCTTCGAACAGGCCTATCAAGACAGTTACCGCCCGTTTCTCGATGTCTTCGAGCGCTACGACGGGTTGAAAATTGGGCTGCATACCAGCGGACCCCTGCTCGAGTGGCTCGACGCGCACCACGGCGAGTATCTCGACCGACTTGCTCGGCTGGTGGCTGCCGGGCGGATCGAAATCATCGGCGGCGCGTTTCACGAGCCGATTCTGTCGATGATTCCGCGTCGCGACCGGATCGGGCAAATCGAGAGCTTCTCTCGCTGGCTGCAACTCCGCCTCGGGGCCCGTGTGCGCGGCATGTGGATTCCCGAGCGAGTCTGGGAACAAAACCTGACCAGCGACCTGGTTGCCGCCGGCATCTCGTACACGATGCTCGATGACTTTCACTTCAAGAATGCCGGCCGCACCGAAGACGAGCTGTATGGGTATTACCTGACGGAGGACGACGGCAACGTACTGGCCGTGTTTCCCGACAGCGAGCCCTTGCGATACATGATCCCCTTTAAGGATCCACAAGACACGATCGACTACTTGGGACGCATCGCTCACCAGCAGCCGGGCTCGATCGTCGTGTTTGGCGACGACGGCGAAAAGCTTGGCGCCTGGCCCGAAACTCACAAGCATGTCTACCAGGACGGTTGGCTCGTGCGGTTCTTTGATCTTTTGGTGGCCAACGCAAGCTGGATCAAGGTGGTGACGCCCTCGGAGGCGCTCGACAGCGCGCCCCCCGTGGACAAGATTTACCTGCCCGAGGGGAGTTATCGGGAGATGACCGAGTGGGTGCTGCCCGCGGAGCAACTGGCGGAGTATGCCGCGGTGCGTCGCGAGCTGGAGCACGACCCTCGTTGGCCGCGGATCGCGCGGTTTGTGCGGGGCGGCTTTTGGCGCAACTTTCGCGTGAAGTATCCGGAAGCCGGCGAAATGTATTCACGCATGATGATGGTCAGCCGCCGATTGCAAGCGGCCATCGACTCAGGGGCCACCGGCGAACTGATCGAACAGGCTCGCACGGCGTTGTACAAGGGCCAGTGCAACTGTGGCTACTGGCACGGCGCGTTTGGCGGCGTTTACCTGCCGCACTTGCGAAATGCCATCTTTCACGAGCTGATCAAAGCCGATAACCTGCTGGATCGAGCACAGGGCAGGGGTGATTCCTGGATTGAGCTTTCGGCCGACGATTACGACTTCGACGGTCGACAGGAGGCCGAGCTGGCCAACGATAAGCTGGCTGCTTTCTTCGCACCCGGTCGCGGCGGTCTGATGTATGAGCTCGACGTCCGCTCCATCGCTCACAATCTGCTGGCCACGCTGACCCGTCGACCAGAGGCGTATCATCGCAAGATTGCCGTCGGCGCGGGCGGTAACAATGACGTTGCGGGCGTGTCGGACAAAGTCGTCTTCAAACACGCGGGCCTGGAAAATCGCCTGCAGTACGATGCCCATCCGCGGAAAAGTCTGTTGGACCACTTTTACGATCCCGAAGTAACGCTGGCCGCTGTTTCGCAGGGCGAGGCAGCCGAGCGGGGTGACTTCCTCCTGCGGCCCTACGAGGCTCGCTTGCGCCGCAACCCGAACCGGATGCAGGCGCTACT